>VBCP01000624.1 GCA_005888925.1 Betaproteobacteria bacterium
GCGCTTGCCGATGATCGTGATGCGATCCTTGGCCGCAAGGCGCTTCGTCAGGCGAAACGCGATGGTGGCGGCGAGGATGCCGTTGCCGAGGATTACGGTATGCACGGGCCTAGCGTTTCACCAGGTAGCAAAGACCCGGGTAGGTGGCCGAACGGTGCAGCGTGTGCGCATGCTTGCCCAGGATTTTTTCCGCATACACGCGCGACTCCGCCGGAATGGTGTTGCGCGTGAGCTGCCAGAACGCCGTCACGCCGCCCGGCACCAGGCGCGCCCAGATCTGCTCGAACGCCTTCAGCGTCGGCTCATAGGAGTTCACGTCGAAGAAGGCGAGCGCGACATATTCGTTGGGGTTCTCCCCGAAAAACCGCGGAATCGTCTCCCGGCAATCGCCCTTGATCACCTGGTGCTTGCCGTGGTTGTGTCCCATGGCATTGCTCTTCTCGTGCAGCACCAGCAAGCGGCGCAGGAACTCGGCGTAGTCGGCGCCGCTCAGCGCATAGGTGCCGTCGCGATGCAGCTCGGTCGCCTTGTCCTTGTCGGAGAATCCCTGGTATCCCTCGAAGGTATCGAAGCAGACGATGCGGCGATTGAAGTGCAGCGGCTCGAAAATGGCGCGCAGGTTCTCGCACAGCACCGCGGTCTGCCCGCGCCAGGTCCCGACGTCGAAAATCGAGCCCGGGATATCCACGATCAGCTTGTAGAGGTCCGCGATCGCGAGGATCCTCGCCAGGAGCGAGCCGCGCAGGAAAAGCCCGAGCGAGCGCTCTTTCTCGGCGTCGCTCGCCGGGTACGAATTCATCAGGGCGAAGATCTGCATCCGTGCATCGATGCTCTCTTCGTGGGAGTAGCTCATCACCGCGGATTCATGGGTCTTGCTCATGGAGGACTCCGTCATTGGGCGGGCGTTGCGGGCTGATCGAACTTTTCCCTGACCAGGTAGAGCGGCCGGTTCTGCACCTCTCTGAAGATTTTCGCGACGTACAGGCCCACCAGCCCGGTGCAGCCGAGCTGGATGCCGAACGCGATCAGGGCAATCGAGGCGAGCGAAGCGAAGCCCGGCAGGTAGTCGGCGCCGAGCAGTCTTTCGGCGACGATATAGGCCGCCAGCAGGAGACCGAGGGACGCCACGAAAAAACCGGCCACCGCCACCAGCTGAAGGGGACGGTCGGAGAAGTACAGGATGCCGTTGATGCCCAGGCGCAACCGCGACCAGAAGCCGTAGGCCGAGCGCCCGTCCGCGCGGCTGTGGTGCTCGATCTCGACGTACTGGTGCCGGAAGCCGAGCCACTGGTCGAGCCCCTGCGGGAAGCGCGATTTCTCGGTCAGCGCGTTGTACGCATCGACGAAGCGCCGGCTCATGGCGCGCAGGGGAGAGGTGTTCTGCGGGGTGTCGAACCCTGTGAGGAGGCGAAACAGCACGTAATAGAGGTAAGCCGAGAGCCGGTTCATGAGTGGGCTCTTGCGCAGCGAGTACTGCCCCACGACGAGGTCGTACGCCCCCTCCTTCAGGGCCTGCACCAGCGTCGGGATCGCGGACGGCGGGTCCTGCATGTCGACATTCATCCGCAGGACGATCCCGCCTCGGGCATCGCGCATGCCGCAAGCGATCGCGGAATGCTGGCCGAAGTTGCGCGACAGGTCGATGACGCGCACGAAATCGAAGCGCTGCCTCGCCTTGAGCAAGGCCTCCAGCGAAGCGTCGCGACTGCCGTCGTTGACGAAGATCAGCTCGAGCTGCTCCCGCAGCGGTGCGGCGCCGACATAGCCCGACATCACACGGTGGATTTCCGCGCACAGGGCGTGCGCCAGATCACCGTCGCCGTAGATCGGCACAACGATGGAGTATTGGATGCCCGGCGTGCTCATGCGAAAGTCTTCATATAGCGCGGCGCGTGCGGCCCCGCGTTGAACAGCAGATCCAGGATCGTTACGCCGTGCTCGAATGTTCCGAAGCGCTGCGGGTATTCGGGATATCCGGCGTAGTCGAAGAAGCTGAGCCCGATGCCCGAGGCGTCGAACAGTGCCGGGTCGAGGTAGTCCCGCGCCGCTGGGCCGGACAGATAGTGCGTCCCTGCCACCCGCCTGCATAAGTCCACCAGACGCTCCGTCTTGCCCTCTTTGAGGGGCCGATAGTCCATCGACCAAGATATTCTGGTCGCAACGCCGAGAATGCCACAGATCGCGTTGATGAAGCCGAAGTTCACGGCGCTCAGCAGCGATTCCTGGCGGCCGTACAACGGCTCGAAGATCGGTCGGTACGGCTCGAAGAACGGCGCCTTGGAATAGTTGTGGACCAGCGTCGCCCAATGTCTCTCGCCCCAGTCCGCTTCGCTGATCCGCGTTTCGCAGATCTTCTGCAGGTAGCGCCCCTTCACGCTGACCGGGATGGTGATCCACTCCAGGCCGCGCGGCGTCTTGATCAGGTTGCGGTTGCGCCAGTCGCGCCGCGTGAACTGCGCGTCGTCGTACAAAATGAACTCGTCGACCGAGTTGATCAGGTCGAAGTAGCCCTTCCAGGGGATGTAGCTCGATTGGACAATGGCGACCTTCTTCATCGGCCCTTGCATTGCGCCGGCAGCACCACCTCGCTTTGCTCCCAGCCGGAGAGCGCCCCAAGATCGAGATAGGTGTCCGCGCGGTAGCGATGCAGGACCGCCCTGCCGGAGAGCGCCTCCAGCCGCGCGTCGAGGCCGGAATAGTTGCGCGACCAGCCGCTGCCCAAAGGCTCGGTGACTCCCGTCTGCCCGCGAAGCAGCCCCGAGCAGGCTTTTTCAATCCGATCGAAGAGCGCGGAAACCTTCCGTTCCCGTACGACGTCCGCCGGGTCGCGCGTCGCGGTTCGAAGCCCGCAGCTCACGACCGAGAGCGGCTCATGCGGCCCTGGACCACCCGCAAGCCGGTTTGCAGCTCGCGACAGCACGTCAATGTCGTCAGGCCGCCACGGAATCGCGAAGCAGTCCGCCGGGTCGACGCGGTAGCCGATGCGCAGCAATCTCGCATCATAGGTCTTCACCTGGTGCTCGGCTGGCGTGCCTTCGACGAGCTCAAGCTCGCGGCCGAGGACCCGCACGTGTCCGCGATGGCGTTCGAGCAGCGCGGCCAGCCTCGGGGAATCGCTGGGAAGGCTGTGCTGCCCGCGAAAGTTCACGAATGAAGAGGCGGGATGCACAAAGGGCGCGACCACCGCCATCGGCAGCAGCTCGACGGTCAGGTAGAGCGCCGGCTCGTGCAGAGCGCGCTCGGGCACTGCATAGGGAAACCAATGGCGCGACCAGGGCTCCGCGAGGAACCAGCGCGTCGGCGAAGCGAGCAACGTGGTTGCGAGCTGAACCAGCAGGAGCACGGCGAGCACAATGCGCGCGGCACGCGCGGGCAGCAGCCGCTCCACGACTCGCGCAAGACATACGCCGGCGAGCAGC
>VBCP01000622.1 GCA_005888925.1 Betaproteobacteria bacterium
GCAGGAGTACGTCTCAGGGCCGAGTGCCAAGAGCTATATCGACCAGCGGGCATTTGCCAGCCAGGGCATCAGGCTCACCTGGTTTGATTACGCCGGCTACCCCGAATATCCTCAGCTGTGGGGGGACTTCTCGCACGAGGTGACCATCCTGGATTTGCTGTTCAATTGCGGCAGAGACGCGTCGCGCTACATGCGCTTCGTAAAGGGGCGATAGTTGGGCATCCAGCTTTCGGAGCATCTCTACAACATGACGACGCGCGGGTACAGCGTGGTTCCGGCGATGCTCGAACCTTCGGATTGTGACCGCCTGAAAGCCGCACTCTCGCGCGCGCTCGCGGAATACCGGCCCGGCCCGACGGAGCAGAGCCGCAACGACCGGTATCTGATGCACGATTTGCTTTGCCGCGATCCGATATTCGGGCATCTGCTGGAGGATCCGCGCCTGCAGGAGCTCATCGCCCCGCTCCTCGGCCCGAGCTGGATCATGTACGCCTTCACCAGCTCTTCCCTGCCGCCGCACGGCACCAATTACGGCAACCGGATTCACGTGGACAGCCCGCGCTGGGTGCAGGGTTACGCCTTCAATGTGGGAGTGATGTGGGCGCTGGACGAGTTCACCGACGACAACGGCGCAACCCAGATCCTGCCGGGGTCGCACCACAGCGCCGCCACGCCCTCGCCCGAATTTTTCGACCGGCACCTCGTGCGGCTCACCTGCGCCGCGGGCAGCATGATCCTGTTCGACGGGCGCCTGTTTCACCGCGCCGGGGACAACGGGACCGGCGCATGGCGCCATGCGCTCACGCTGAATGCCTGCCGCTCGTTCATGAAGCAGCGCTTCGACTGGGTGCGCTTCGTCCCCCGCCCGATCGCCGACGCACTGAACCCGCAGGCGCGCCGCATCATCGGCTTCGACACGCGCCTGCCGACTTCGCTGGAGGAGTTCTTCCTGCCTGAAGAGCACCGGCTCTACAAGCCCGGGCAGGACTGAGTGATCAGCGTCGTCATCCCGGTCTACAACAACGCCTCGACCGTCGAAGAGCTCGCCCGGCGGATCGACGCGGCGCTGCAGCCGAGTCCGTACGAGGCGATCTTCATCGACGACGGCAGCGCGGACGACTCGCTCACCCGGCTGAAGCGGATCGCGGGCGCGAATCCCAGCGTCAAGGTCATCTCGCTCGCACGCAACTTCGGCCAGCATCCGGCAATCAGCGCCGGCTTCGAGCACGCGAAGGGCGACGTGGTCGTATTGATGGACGCCGACTTGCAGGACCGCCCGGAAGATATCCCGCGGGTAGTCGAGAAATTGGGCGACGATGTCGACATCGTCTATACGCGCAAGGCACAGGCCGAGGAGGATCTGGCGGTGCGCATGAGTTCGGCGCTGTACCACTACGTCTTCTCGCGCATCACGCGCTCGCCGCGGTTTGCGGAAATCGGCACGTTTCGGGCGTTCAGCAGGAAATTCCTCGCGGCGCTGCTCCTGTACCGTGAGCGCAATGTCCTGTACGGGCCGCTCATGGTCTACATGGGGTACAAGAGCGCGATGATCGACGTGGTGCGCGAGGCCAGGGCGTCGGGCGGCAGCGGCTACACCTTCGGCAAGCGGCTCGCGCTGGCGATCAATTCGCTCGTCAGCTATACCGACATCCCACACCGCCTGTCCATCTACATCGGGCTCGCGCTCTTCGCCGGCAGCCTGTTGTATGGCGCTGCGGTGCTCGTGCAATATTTGATATACGGCCGGTCCCTGCCGGCCGGCTTCACCCTGGTTCTCCTGATGCTCACTCTGATGCTCGGCAGCCTGATGATCAGCCTCGGCATCATCGGCAGCTACGTCTTTCGCGTGTACCAGGAAGTCCTGCAGCGCCCGCGCTACCTGATTGCCGAAAAGATCAATCTCGCCGAATGAGCCCGCCAACGCCGGACGAGGTCATCGAGGCCAACATCCAGGTCCACACCCGGATGGCGGAGTCCTACAACCGCAACGAGCCGCACTATCGGCCGGAAAACCGCGCTAAGGTACGCGCAAGGCTGGAGGAAATGCGGCGCCGGTTCGGCGGCGCGCGGCTGCTGGACCTCGGCTGCGGCACCGGCTTCATCATCGATCTCGCGAAGGAGCTGTTCGACACCATAGACGGCGTGGACATCACCCAGGCGATGCTCGATCGCGTAGACCTGTCGAGCGGTAACGTCCGGCTCCACCGCTGCGTGGCGGAAGCGCTGCCCTTCGCCGATGCGACCTTCGACGTGGTGAGCGCCTACGCGTTCGTTCACCACCTGAAGGACTATTCAATGGCGCTGCGCGAGGCGTTGCGCGTGCTGAAGCCCGGCGGCGGCGTCTACATCGATCTCGAGCCGAACAGGCTCTTCTGGCAGGCGATGGTGCGCCTCGAGCAGGACGCGGGCGCGAGCCCCTATTCGGAAATCGTTCTGCGAGAGATCGACGCCGTGCTGCATAGGGACGATGGCGTGCAGGATGAGTTCGGCATCGACAAGGAGGTCTTCAATCGCGCCGAGTACACCAAGGCGGTCCTGGGCGGCATCGACCCGTGGCAGTTTCGCGACGAGTGCCTGCGGCTGGGCTTTCGTTCCTGCGACATAAGCTTCGAATGGTTTCTCGGTCAGGGCGCGGTCATGCACCAACAGTCCTTCGAGGCGGCGGCTACGGTCGAAGCGTATCTGCGGCGCCTCCTTCCACTGTCCGCCGACTGCTTCAAATACCTGCAGTTCGTGCTGACGAAGTGAAGCAGATCCTGGTCTACGGCTCGCGCGAGTTCGGACAGGTGGTGCGCGATCTCGCCGGCCAGTGCGGCTTCCACTTCGTCGGCTTCATCGACGACATCGACCGCGGCCCCGGGATTCTTGGCGCGTGGCAGGAGGTCTCGCGCGGCCACGATCCGGCGCTCCATAGCGTGGCGATGGCGATCGGCTACGGCCATTTGCGCGAGCGGCGCGCCCTATACGAGCGAGTGCGCGCCCAGGGGTACGAGACGCCGCCCCTGATCCATCCGCGCGCCTACGTCAGGGACCCTGCCGCGGTCGGCGCCGGGGCTTTCGTCATGGCAGGCGCCGTCGTGGATTTTGCAGCGCGCGTCGGACCCTTTGCCGTGGTATGGCCCGGCGCCACGATCAACCACCACGCCGACATCGGGGCTAATACGTTCATATCGCCGAACGCGGCGATCTGCGGCTACAGCGTCGTCGGCGAGGACTGCTTCATCGGCGCGGGCGCGACGATCGTCGATCATCGCACGGTGCCCTCGGGCAGTTTCGTCAAGGCGGGCGCGGTCTATGCCGGCCCAGTGGCATGAGACTCATCCTCGCGATCCTGCCGACGATGCTGCTGGTGGTTTACGGCCAGCTCGTCATCAAGTGGCGCGTCGCCGCGCTATCCGGCCTGGCGAATCCGGCTGACGGACCGTTGGGCAGGCTCGTCTCGTACCTCGGCGATCCCTACATCCTGTCCGCCTATGTAGCCGCGCTTGCCAGCTCGATGACGTGGATGTTCGTGGTAGAGAGCTATCCGCTGTCGCTCGCCTTTCCGCTGCACATCGGGCTGACCGTGATGGCCGTCGTGGTGGGCGGAATCTATCTCTTCGGCGAGCCGATCACGGCGTCGCGCATCGTCGCCGTGTGCTTGATCCTAGCAGGGATTGCCATTGGCAGCCGTTCCTAGCATCGAGCCGCTGCTCGACGATGTGCGCGACGTCGTGCAGCGCGATGCGCCGCACCTCGAGCGGATGCTGGAGATTTTTGCGCAAGAAGCGCGTGTCGGCCGTGAATGGCTCACATCGAGCTTGAATCTCCTGGCTCCAGGCGCTGCGATCCTGGAGGTGGGGGCGGGGCTGATGCTGCTGAGCTGCCAGCTCGCCAAGGAAGGATTCAGGGTGGCCGCGCTCGAGCCGGTGGGCGAGGGCTTCTCCTCCTTTTCCGAGCTGCAAAAGCTCGTATTGGTCTATGCCGAGAAGCGCGGCATTGCACCCGAGGTCCTGCCCATTCCCGTGGAGCAGCTGGACCAGGACAGCAGCTTCGACTTCGCCTATTCCATCAACGTGATGGAGCACGTCGGGAATTTCGCCGTGGCGCTGGAAAGGGTGGGGCGCGCCATACGTCCCGGGTCCGAGTATCGGTTCATTTGCGCGAACTACCTCTTCCCCTATGAGCCGCACTTCAATATTCCGACGCTCTTTTCCAAGTCGCTCACGGAGAGATTGTTTCGCCGGCGCATCTATGCCAATACCCGCGTCGGCGATGCCGCTGGCGTCTGGAAGTCGCTGAACTGGATCACCGTGCCGAAGGTGGTTCGCGCGGTGCGAAATCTGGCGGACGTCTCGGTCAGCTTCGATCGCTCCATGCTCGAGGCGGTGCTGCTGCGCGCTGTCGGCGATCGTGAATTTTTCGCCCGGCGCTCGCCCTTTGTCCGCAGCCTCGCAAAAGGCGCGGTCAGCCTCGGCTTGCACCGGCTGGGCAAATGGATTCCGCCGTTCCTGCAGCCGGTGATGGACTGCTCGATGAAGCGGCGATGACACAGGTCCCGTTCAACAAGCCGTTTCTGACCGGGCGGGAGCTCGAGTACATCCGGCAGGCGCACGAGAACATGCACCTCTCGGGCGACGGGCCGTTCACCAAGCGCTGCCAGGCCTGGCTTGAGCGCACCATCGGCTCCCGCAAGGCGCTGCTCACGCATTCGTGCACGGGTGCGCTCGAGATGGCGGCGATCCTCGCCGGCATCGGGCCGGGCGACGAGATCATCATGCCTTCGTTCACTTTTGTCTCGACCGCCAATGCCTTCGTGCTGCGCGGCGGCGTGCCGGTGTTCGTGGACGTCCGCGAGGATACGCTCAACATCGACGAATCGAAGATCGAAGCGGCCATCACAGCGCGCACCAGAGCTATCGTCGTGGTGCACTATGCGGGAATGGCCTGCGAGATGGACGCGCTTCGCAGCCTCGCGCGGCGGCGTGGTCTCATGCTGATCGAAGACGCGGCGCAAGCGCTCGGCTCGGCGTACGCCGGCCGGCCGCTCGGCAGCTTCGGCGAGGCTGCGACCATCAGCTTTCATGAAACCAAGAACCTGATCTCGGGCGAGGGTGGCGCGCTGCTGCTGAATTCGGACCAGCTCGTCGAGCGCGCCGAGATCATCCGCGAGAAAGGGACCAACCGCAGCCAGTTCTTTCGCGGCGACGTGGACCGGTACACCTGGGTGGACATCGGCTCGTCATTCCTGCCCAGCGACATCCTCGCGGCGTTCCTTTGGGCTCAGCTCGAGGTCGCCGAGACCATCGGGGCAGCTCGCAAGGCGCTATGGGAGCGCTATCACGAGGGCTTCGCCGAGGCCGAGCGAGCCGGACTGGCGAGGCGGCCGGTCGTGCCGCGCGAGGCGTCACCCAACGCCCACACCTACTTCCTGATCCTGCCCGATGCCGCCGGACGCCGGCGCTTCATCGAGAGGCTGCGACGCGACGATATCTACGCGGTGTTCCACTATGTACCGCTGCACAGCTCGCCCGCCGGCCTGAAGTACGGCCGCGCCGGCGGCAGCATGGCGGTCACCGAAGCGATGAGCGAAAGGCTGGTGCGACTGCCGCTGTGGATCGGGCTCGAAACGCAGCAGGACTACGTGATTGAGCGCTGCCGCAATGCACTGGGCGGCTGAGTCGAGAAGCCTGCCGGTGGGCTCGGGAACGCTGGCTGCGACGCTTGTCCTCGCACCGCCGCTCGCCGGCCTGCTGTGGCTGAGCGGCGCAGTATCGATCCATGCCGCCGTCGGCGCCATGACGCTGTTCGTATTCGTCGTGATGCTGGCGGGCTTCCTGCTGCTGCGCGCCGCGGACGCCGGCGACATGCCTGCCGCCGCGGCCTGGGTGCTTGGCACCTTCGCGACGGCGATAGCCGCCTATACGCTAGTAGAGTGCTTTCAATTGACGGCGGCCGTGGCGTTCGCTGTCTGGACGGTCTTCGTGCTCGGCTCGAGCGTCGTGTACAGGGAGCATGCGTCTTCCCCGCGGCGCCTGGACGCAAAGGAGCTAGCGGGCCTGCTTCTGTGCGGCGTCGCGACGCTGATGTGGTGCTGGGACACTGCCGAGGCCCCGCAAATCCTCACGCGCGAGGGCCGCCTTGCGGCGTGGATCGATTTCTTCATCCACGGCGGCGTCATTTCGCAGCTCGGAGACCCACGGGCGGTCGGGCGCGGCTCCTTCGACCTCGCCGATTTTCCGGCGCCCTTGTTGCACTACGCGTCCTACGTGCTGCCGGCCGTGTTCGCCGGGCCGTTGGATCTGCCGGGGCTGCCTCTGTCGACGTCCGTCTGGCTCCCGCTCGGATTCCTGACGATGTGCGCGGGTGCTTACGCGCTCGGCGCTGCGCTCGCTGGACCGGCGGGCGGCGTTGCGGCGGTGGCGGCATTGACGCTGCTACCCGATGCCTCGAGCTACGGGCTGCGCAACGGCCTGTTTGGCTATCACTGGAACATTCTGAACACACCGGGTTCGTCCTACGCGGTGGGGTGCTGTCTGCTTTCCATCGCGCTCCTGCAGCGCTGGTCGCAGGAGGGCAAGCTGCGTCCACTCCTTGCAAGCGCTTTCCTCGTTGGAGGCACGGCGCTTGTGCGCGTGCATGTTTTCGCGCTCGCGTTTCCAGCTTTGCTGGCGAGCGCGGCGATGGCGACGCGAGCGGTCCAGCGCAACAAGCTCGCTTCCTTCGCCATCGCGATCACGGCGTTCGCGCTGTTCGTCGCGGGCTTTTACACGACGGTTCCGTATGCCGTGCCGGCGCTCGAGCTGTCGCTCGACGGGGTGCACAGTCTGGTCGAGCCCACGGCGTATACGGGTTGGTACCGCCAACTGCTGCAAAGCTACGGCCCGGGCGCCGCAGTGCCGGTCGGTCTCCTGCTCGTTTACGCGGCTAGCCTGGGGGCGCTTACCGTCTTCTATCCCCTTTCCGTGTGGCTCACGCACCGGTCCCGGGGTCTCGGTGCGATCGACCTCGTACCCGGCGCGTTTCTGGCCTGCTATCTCCTCCTGTGGATCACCGCCCCGGTCTCCCAGCACGGCGATCCGACGGAGCTGACGCAGCGGCCGTTCGTCATCCTATACGCCGTGATTGCGGTATGGACGGCCGCCGGATTCGTGAACTGGATGGCCGCCCAAGGCGATCGGGCCGCACGGCGTGCTTGGCTGGCGCTGCTGCTGCTCTCCGGCCTCGCGTTGCCCGTGCTGTGGCCGCAAACCGGAACCTTGGGCAAGCTGCCCAGGTTCCGTTGGGGCTCGGAGTACTCCAATTACAGGGTGGAGGAGGGCCTGACGCAGGCAGCAGATTTTTTGCGGGCCCGCTCGCGCCCGGGCGACGTATTCGCCGCGCAGGAAGTGAAGCTCGATTGGGTCGCCACGGACATTGCCACCGAGCTCGTGTCGCTCACCGGGATGCCGGCTTACCTCGGCCGTCCCTTCATCCACCTCAGCAGGGGCGGTCGCCGCGAGCAAGCGGTGCGGGAGCGCTACGCGGCGCTGAAACGCGTAGCCGGCGAGGAAAACGCCGCCGCCGCTGCGCGGCGCCTGCGCGAGCTCGGCATCCAGTGGTACGTCGTAGCCGACGGCGCAGGTCCGCGCTGGGACCCGGAGCGCCGGCGGGCGGTTTTCGTCGACCGCATGGTTGCCGTTTACGCTACGCAGTGATGCACGAGAATCCTCGCGCCACGCCGCGCTTTTGGCAGCCAGACTGGCTGGTGCTGCGCGAGATGGCCCGCGTGCTGCGCGCGATGCTGGCCGACCCCACGCTCGCGCTGAAGGACGCGCGCGTGCTCGATTTCGGCTGCGGCGCGCGCCCCTACGAGAGCTGGTTCGCCGATGCCGGCTAGCAGTACCACGGCGCCGACATCGACGGCGCGCACGAGGTGGCGATCAAGCCCGACGGCAGCCTCGCCAGCGCGGACGGCGAATACGATCTGGTCGCCTCGTTCCAGGTGCTCGAGCACGTCTGGGACGTCGGCAGCTACCTCGGCGAGGCGCGCCGCGTGCTGCGGCAGGATGGCTGGCTGCTGCTCTCGACGCACGGCAGCTGGCTCTATCACCCGCATCCGCATGACTACCGGCGCTGGACCGCCGAAGGCCTGCGGCGCGAAGTCGAATCGCGCGGCT
>VBCP01000623.1 GCA_005888925.1 Betaproteobacteria bacterium
ACCGGGCCGCCGCGCGCGATCTGCTCGCGAAAGCGCGGCACCACGCTGCCCGCCGAGCCGAGCACGTTGCCGAAGCGAACTATGACCAACTGCGTCACTCGCTCGGCGCCGCCGCGCTCCTGCAGCGCCTGGCAGGCGAGCTCGGCGAGCCGCTTCGAGGCGCCCATCACGTTGGTCGGGTTCACGGCCTTGTCGGTCGACACCAGCACCAGCTTGCGCGTGCCGTGGTCCTGCGCGGCGCGCGCCACCACCACCGTCGAGAGCACATTGTTGCGCACCGCCTCGAAGGCGTTCTCTTCCTCCATCAGCGGCACATGCTTGTAGGCCGCGGCGTGGAACACCACGTCCGGGCGGTAGCGCGCGAAGAGCTCGGCGACGCGCGCCTCGTTCTTCGCGTCACCGATGACCGCGCTCACGGCAAGCGCCGGATGACGGTCGCGGAACTCCTGCGCGATCGAGTAGAGCGCGAACTCCGAGAGCTCGAAGAGCACCAGCCTCGCCGGCGTGAAGCGCGCGATCTGCCGGCACAGCTCGGCGCCGATCGAGCCGCCGGCGCCGGTGACGAGCACCGTGCGGCCCTCGAGAAAGCGGTGCAGTCCCGCTTCATCGAGCGCCACGGGGTCGCGGCCGAGGAGATCGTCGAGCTCGATCGGACGCAGCGCCGAGACGCTGACCCTGCCCGAGACGATGTCCGAAAGCGCGGGCACGGTCATGACCGAGATGCCCGCGTTGCTGCAGAGCTCGACGGCGCGCTTGCGCCCGCCGTGGCTCGCTTCCGGCATGGCGATGATCGCCTGCGTCACCGCGTGGCGCTCCGCGATCTCGCCGACGCGATCGATCCTGCCTTCGACCTCCACCCCCGCGAGCGACGCGCCTTGCTTGCCGGGATCGTCGTCCAGCACGCCGACCACGCGCCATTGCGGGCTCGCCGCGAGCTCCTTGACCAGCGCGGCGGCCGCGGCGCCCGCACCCAGAACCAGCACCGGATTGGCCTGCGGCTTCGTCAGCAGCGAGGTGATCCGCCCCTCGCGCCAGGCGCGGTAGGCAAGCCGGCTGCCGCACATCGCCGCCGCAAGCAGGATCGGTGCGATGAGATAGACCGACCGCGGCACCGGCTCGCCGGTGCGCAGCAGCGCGAACAGCGCGGGAACCAGCGCCGCCGCGATGCCGACCGCGATTAGGATGCGCTGCAGGTCCGGCAGGCTCGCGTAGCGCCACAGGCCGCGATAAAGCCCGAGCGTCCAGAAGATCGCCGCGTGCACCGCGAGCACGAGCGGCAAGCGCGCCAGGGCCACTTCCTGGTACTCCGGCGGGATGTCGAGGTTGAAGCGCAGCCAGAAGGCGATCAGCCACGCCAGGCCGGCGGCGATGGCGTCGTGCGCGAAGACGACGAACCTGCGGATGTTCAAAAAAAGTTGGTGATGCGGCTGCGAATGCAGTTGACCACGACGCTGGAAGGCGAGAAATCCTTTTCCAGCTCGTAGCGCGCCTTCCAGGGCTGCGCGGTGAGAGTGATCACGGCGTCCACGATGTTCGTCGGATCGAGCCCTGCGACGATGTGCGCTCCGCCTTCCACGGTTTCCGGGCGCTCGGTTGTCATGCGCAGGCTGACGCAAGGAACCTGGTAGAAGAACGCCTCCTCCGGCGCCGTGCCCGAGTCGGAAAGCACGCAGAAGGCATCCATGTAGAGGCGGTTGAATTCATAGAAGCCTAACGGCGCCATGATGCGCACCCCGGCAGACAGCCGGCGCTTGCCGATCTTGCTCCGCGTGCGCGGATGCATCGGGTAAACGACCTCGCGCTTGAACTTGCGGTGCAGCTCCTCCAGCGCCGCGAGGATCGCATCCAGGTACTTCGGGTCATCGACGTTCTCGCTGCGGTGCGCGGTGACCAGCAGGTACTGCTTGGGCTCGAGGTGGAGCCGCTGCAGCACGTCGCTCTCGCGGATGCGCGGCAGGAACGCCCACATCGCCTCGAAGGTCGGATTGCCGGTGACGAAGATGCGGGAGGGATGGATGTTCTCCCGCTCGAGGTTCTCGCGGTGATACCGGTTGAAGGGCAGCAGGATGTCGCTCATGTGGTCGATGAGCATCCGGTTGCGCTGCTCAGGCATGCGCTTGTCCCACGCGCGCAGCCCCGCCTCCATATGGAAAGTCTTGACGCCGCGGTGCGAGGCCGGCATGACGGCGAGTCCGCTGAAGGTGTCGCCGAGGATCAGCAGGGCATCAGGCTTCACCTTGACTAGCAGCTCGTCGGACTTGCGGATCACGTCGGCGACTTCCACGCCGTAGCTCGAGGTGTCGATGTCGAGCTGATAGTCGGGCTTGCGCAGCTCGAGATCGCGGAAGAAGAAGTCCTTCAGCTCCGGCGTGAAGTTCTGGCCGGTATGGACCATGACATGCTCGAAATTGAGCTGGTCGAGCTTCTTCAGCGTCGACCACAGTTTGATCATCTCCGGCCGCGTGCCGAATATGGACATCACTTTCATGGCGAGGTGGCCTCGTTGACGTGGCTCATCAGTCGCACCTCCGGCAGCGGCGTCAGCAGCCTGCCGCCGGCGTCCAGAAACGGCTTGCACTTTTCCGCGATCTCGCCGAGATAGCCCCAGGCGAAGACGATCAGGTAGTCCGGCGGATCCGTGCGCAGCGCCTCGTTGGAGCGGATTTCGAAATGCGACCCCGGAGTGTAGAAGCCCCACTTCGCGGGCGCATCGTCGATCATGTATTCCAAGTGGGCTTGGCCAATCCCGCAGTACTGGATGATGGTGTTGGCGCGACCCGAGGCGCCGTAGCCTGCCACCCGCTTGCGGGCAGATCTGATCCGCTCCAGGAACGCCATCAGGCTGCCCTTGCGTCGCGCGATCTCCGCGGCGAAATGCTGGAAGGTCTCGACGCGATCGAGACCCTGGCCGCGCTCCTCCTCTCGCAAGGCGACGACCGGGTTGGTGACCGTTTTTGCCCATCGGCTCGCCGCCTTGCACACATAGTAGCGAATCGATCCGCCGTGGATCGGTATCCGCTTCAGGTCGAACACCATTAGGCCGTGACGGCGCAGGTGATTATCGAGCGCGAGCAGCGAATAGTAGTAGAGGTGCTCGTGGTAGATCATGTCGTACTGCAGTCCGCGCACCACGCT
>VBCP01000625.1 GCA_005888925.1 Betaproteobacteria bacterium
CTCCCGGGAGAGACGGTCGCCGAGCTTCATCTCGAGCCGCTCCGCCGAAAGCTGGATCGGCGTCAGCGGGTTCTTGATTTCATGCGCCAGGCGCCTGGCCACTTCCGCCCAGGCGGTGGCGCGCTGCGCCTGAATCAGCTGCGTGATGTCGTCGACCACCAGCACGTAGCCGCCGCCGGTCGATTGCGGCAAGCGGGCACCGCGCGCGTGCACGGTTTTCCCCGTGCCCTTGAGCTGCAGCTCGAGCTGCCAGGATTTGTCGCCCTGGCTGCGAAAGTGCGCCCGCATGAGATCGGCGAAAACGCCGAGCTCGGTCCCGAGGATGGTGGTTGCGCCGTGGTTGGAGATGGAGAGCTCCAGCTGATGGTCGAACACCAGCACGCCGGCCGACAGGTTGGCGAGGATGTTCTCGAGGCGCGCCTTGGCCGCTTCGAGCGCCGTCCGATTGGCGTCGAGCACGCGCCGCGCCTCTTCGAGCTGGCGCGTCATGGAATTGAATGATTCGGTCAGCACGCCGAGCTCGTCGCGGCTGGTGACCGGGGCTTGGCGCGAAAAGTCGCCGCGCGCCACGGCCTGCATGGCCTGAGCGAGCGTCGCCAGCGGCTCGGCGAGCAAACTCGATTGCGTGACCGCGACCGCCACCGCGACGAACAAGGCCATGAGTAGCGCGAAGCTCAGGGTCACGACATAGATGCGCTTCAGTCCCTCGCGCGACAGCGCCAGCTCGCGATAGTCGCGATAGGCCGCCTCGACCGCTTCGGCGTTGCGCGCGAGGTTCGCCGGCGCCGGCGAGCGCAGCTGCAGGAAGCGCGGCTCGCCCGCGAACGCCAGCGGCTCCATCGGGACGATGGCGCGCAAGGCGAGCGCACCGCCCGCGGTGGCGTCGATCGCGGTGTGCCCGCGCTGCAGGCGCGCCTGGCGCAAGAGCGCGGCGCCGGGGAGTTGCGGCACGAGCTTGGACATATCCCCCGACGCGCTCGCCTGGAGGCGGCCGTTCAATCCCACGACCAGGGCCTCCTGTACGCCGGCCTGCACGCGCAGGCGTTCCAGCTGCGCCACGAGCTGCGCATCCGACGTATCGGCGAGCTCGAACGCGATGGCGCGCGCCTTCGCCTGCAGCTCGACCAGCATCTGATCGATGGCCTGTTGACCGAGGTTCATGCCGCCCTCCAGCGCGGCGTCCACCTTGACGTCGAACCACGACTCGATGGATCGCGTGATGAACTGCACCGATATCGCATAGACGATCAGCCCAGGCAACAAGGCAAGCGCTGCGAAGCGCAGAAACAATCGCAGGGTGAGCCGCGTGCCGAAGACTCGCGCGCGGTAGCGCCGCGCCATCACCAGCAGCTGGTAGGTCACGAGAGCCGCGAGCAAGAGGGCGAGCGCGGCATTGAGCGCAAGGAGCAGCGGATATTGCTGCGCGAAGAACGCGGTGTCGCCGCTTGCGGTGGCGAGAAGGAAGAGGCCGACGGCCGCCACGGCGCCACCGATGATGAGCAGCAGCTTCATCGCTCGCCCTGCCGCGGCTCGCGGCTTTCGACGGGCGCAGGCAGCTGCTGCGGCGAGCGCACGGTGAAGCGCTTCCAAGGCGAGTCGAGCTGCAGCTCGCGGCTGGTCAGCGCGCTCAGCTGGAAAGGCTTGGGCAGCAAGGTGGTGTCGAGTCGCATGCGCACTGCTGCCTCGTAATCGGCATCCGAAAAGCTTACGGTGCGCTCCACCACCAGCCAGTTGCGTATGCGTTTGAGCACGTTGAGTGCTTCGGCCAGCGTTGCGAAGCTCTGCTGCAGGAGCCCGGTCGAAAGCCGGTACTGCCGCGACAGCGCATGATAGGACAGACGCAGCTGCAGCCGCTTCGCGGCGGCGGTATCATCGAACCAGTACCAGCGCCGGCGGGTGAGTTCGAAGTCGACGCGGAAGTAAAGCGGCACGCCGTTGGCCACGACTTCGGACAGGCGCGGCGTCAGCTCGAACGCGAAATCGGCATCCAGCACCAGGCCGTCTTCGACCGCGCGCAGCTCGGCCCTGCGAACCTCGATTTCATCGGCCCGGCCCGGCGTAGCCGCGAGGAGGGCGAGCCATCCGATGCATAGTGCGATGCCTCGCATCGCGCTCACCTCAGGCTCGTTTTGCGATCAACGCGTAGTAGAAGCCGTCGTGCTCGGCATCGGGCAGCCACTGCGCCGGCGCGCTATCGGCGAGCGGCAGCCGCTCCACCCGAGGCTCGGCCTCCACGAACGCGTCGACGACGGAGTCGTTCTCCTGCGGAAATATCGAGCACGTGGCATACAGCAATTTACCATCCGGCGCGAGCAGCCGCCAAAGCGCGGCGAGGATCGCCCGCTGTCGCTCGGCGAACGCCGCCAGATCGCTCGCGCGGCGCAGCCATTTTGCATCCGGATGACGCCGTGCGATGCCGGACGCCGAGCATGGCACATCGGCCAGAATGCGATCGAAAGGACGGCCATCCCACCATTGCTCGGGTCGGCTCGCATCCGCGACCTGGACCTGGGCGCCAAGACCAAGCCGCTCGAGATTGGGCGCGATGCGCGCAGCGCGCGTGGCATCGATGTCGAGTGCAGTGAGCGCGACGTCTGCCAGCTCGAGAATGTGCGCACTCTTGCCGCCCGGCGCGGCACAGGCATCGAGCACGCGCTGGCCGGCCTGCAGATCGAGGCAATGCGCCGCGCGTTGCGCGCCCACGTCCTGGACCGACACCTCGCCCCCACCGAAACCCGGCAGCCGCTCGATCGGCAATGGACGCTCGAGCAGCAAGCCTTGCGCGCCGCACTTACGCGCCGCGATGCCATCCTGCGCCAGCCGCGCATGGTACTGGTCGACCGCCATGCGCCGGCGATTCACGCGCAAAGCCATGGGCGGATGCGTGTTGCCCGCGGCGAGCACCGCTGGCCATGTCTGCGGATAGGCCTTGCGCACCAAGTCGATCCACCAAGCGGGGTGCTGGTGCGCGGCCTGAGGTTGGTTCGCGAGCTGAGCTTCCAGCGCGCTTCGCTGCCGCAAGAAGCCCCGCAGCAGCGCGTTGACATACCCCTTCGCCGGCCATTGCTCGATGAGCCCGCACGCTTTCACCGCCTCGTCAACCACCGTGTGCTCGGCGTAGCGTGCTGATTCGAGCGCATATAGCGCGCACCACAGCAGCGCCTCGACGAGCGCATCGGGCCGTCCCCGGCGCGACAAGCTTGCGACAATCGCTTGCACCCGGCCGTAGCGACGCAGCGTGCCGTGCGTAAGATCGATCAGCGCCGAGCGAGAGCCCAGATCGGTCAGACGGCCGATCTCGTCGGTAAGGCTCTTTCCCGCGGCGACGCGCGCCACGATCCGAGCCCCTTCGGCCAGCTGCACCGCCAGCGTGGCCGATTGCTTCACTCGAGACGCGTACCCGGCGCAACGCGCCGTGCGCGGAGGAATTCACCGACGCTCATGCGCCGGCCGCCTGCCGGCTGCAACTCTTCGATCGCGAGCGCCCCCGAGCCGCAGGCGATGCGCAACACTTCGCCCGCATCGAGCACGGTCCCCGCGGCGCCGGCGCCGTCGACCACGCGAGCACGCCAGATCTTGAGAGGGTCGCCGCCGAGCCGCGCCAGCGCGCCCGGCGATGGACGGAACGCGCGTACCGCACGCTCAAGCTCCGGCGCCGGACGTTCCCAGCGCAGCCCGGTTTCGCTCTTCTCGATCTTGCGTGCGTAGGTGGCGCCGCTTGCCGGCTGCGCTCTGGCCTGCGCCCGGCCGCTTGCGATGCTCGCCAGCACTTCGAGCAGCGTCTGCGCGCCAAGCTCAGCGAGCTTGTCGTGCAGCACTCCGGAGTCGTCATCGGCGTCGATGGTCAGCGCGTGCTGCGCGAAAACCGGGCCGGTGTCGAGACCCGCGTCCATTCGCATGATCGACACGCCGGTTTCGCGATCACCCGCGAGAAGCGCGCGCTGGATCGGCGCGGCGCCGCGCCACCGCGGCAGCAGCGAGGCATGGATGTTGATCGCGCCGTGCGCTGCCACCTCCAGTACCGCCGGCGGCAAAAGCAGTCCGTAGGCTGCGACCACCATGGCGTCGGCGCGCGCCGCGCGCAGGCGCACGGCGACCTCAGGCGGGCGCAAGCTTTCGGGCTGGAAAATTTCGAGACCGCGCGCCTGCGCGAGAGCTTTCACTGCGCTAGGCGCGCTGCGCATGCCACGGCCTGCCGGCCGGTCCGGCGGCGTCAGAACCAGCGCAATTTCATGTCCGGCCTCAAGCAGCCGGGCGAGGGCATGCTCGGCGAATGCCGGGGTCCCCGCGAAGATTAGGCGCAGGAACGCGGACGGATCAGGCGGACTTGCGCAGCTGCTTGGCGAGCTTGGCGCGGATGCGCTGCTGCTTCAACTGCGAGAGGTGCTCGACGAAGACTTTGCCCTGCAGATGATCCATCTCGTGCTGGATGCATACGGCAAGCAGGCCTTGCGCCTCGAGCGTGAACGCATTGCCGTTCTGGTCGTAGGCACGCACTTTCACGCGCTCGGACCGCGCCACCAGCTCGTAGATTCCCGGGACCGAAAGGCAGCCTTCCTCGATGTCCGACTCGCCAGTCGCTTCGACAATCTCCGGATTGACCAGCACCACGAGCGAATCGCGCCGCTCGGAGACGTCGACCACGATCACCTGCTTGTGCACGTCGACTTGGGTCGCCGCCAATCCAATGCCAGGCGCGCCGTACATGGTTTCGGCCATGTCGGCGATCAGCTTTTTGAGTGCTTCATCGAAAACGGTAACGGGCGCAGCCAGCTTGTGGAGTCTTGCGTCGGGGTAGCGGAGGATGTTCAACATCGCCATCTGAGGACAAATTTATTTGCAAATTGAATAGATTATATGGACAATCTCACGCGCCATATAAGCTATTGGATAAAAACGGCCGATCCAGGAGCCGCAAACGGGCGGGGTCACCATGGTCCAGCAATTGCGTAAGTCTATCACAACACTCGCTTTCTTCGCGATCTCGGCCACCGCTGCCGCCCAAGCGCCGAGTGCTCCACTGACCCTCCGTCCCGACGCGCCCGAACGCTACGTCGTAGTACCCGGGGATACCTTGTGGTCGATCTCTCAGCGCTACACCGATTCCCCTTGGCGCTGGCCCGAGCTGTGGGGCTTGAACAAGGACCAGATCCGCAATCCACACCTCATTTACCCCGGCTACGTGATCATGCTCGATCGGGCGCGCGGCCAGCTGACGATCGGCGGTCCGGCGCCGGCGCGGCCTACGGAGTCAGGCTCCGTCAAGCTCGGCCCCCGCATGCGCGTCGAGTCGCTCGCTAAGGAGCAGATTCCGAGCATCCCTGCAGCGGTGATCGAGCCTTTCCTGACCCGCCCGCTGATCGTCGAGCCTGACGGCTTGGACAAGGCGCCCACTATCGTGGGTACACAAGCCGACCGCGTGATCCTCGCCACCGGCAATAGCGCGTACGTGCGCGGCATCGGCGCTTCCAAGGAAGAGACTTGGTACGTCTATCGCCGTGGCGTGCCGCTGGTCGATCCGGACAGCAACCAGACGCTCGCATACGAGGCCATCTATCTCGGCACGGCGCAGCTGGAGCGAGGCGGCGAACCGGCCACGGTGAAACTGACGAGCTCGGTGCAAGAAGTCGGCGCGGGCGACAAGCTGGTTGCGGCAGGACGGCCGCAGCCGATCAGCTATGCACCGCGCGCGCCTGCAAGCAACATTCGCGGCCGAGTCATTTCCATCCATGGCGGCCTGGGCAAGGTCGGCGAAGCCGGCCCGCAATCGATCATCAGCATCAACCGCGGCGCGCGCGATGGGCTCGAGGTCGGTCATGTGCTTGCGCTCTATACGCTCGGCGGCAGCGTGCGCGACGTATCGAAGGCGGATGCGACCATCAAGCTGCCCGACGAGCGCGCGGGCCTTGCCTTCGTGTTTCGCGTCTTCAACCGCGTATCGTATGCGCTGGTCATGACCGTCACGCGGCCCATCAGCCCCCTGGATGTCGTCCAGACGCCCTGATTGCACTGCGCGAGCCCGCTGCTCGCGCCCCTCACCGCCCGAATGACGCGCGACCCGGGATTGGCGAGCTGGCTGCAGCTTTCGCTCACACCCGGGCTCGGCGCTTCCACCGTCCGCAGCCTGCTGCGGCAGTTCGGCCTGCCCGACGCCGTGCTCGCACGTCAACGCTCCGAGCTCGCCGCTTTCCTGGCGCCCGCGGCGCTGGAAGCCCTGCACTCTTCCAGCGTGCGCGACGCGGTCGAGCGCGCGCTGGAATGGGCGGCGGCGGACGATCATTTCGTGATCACCCTGGCCGACGAGACTTATCCGCGCGCGCTGCTCGAGATCGCCGATCCGCCGCCGCTGCTATACACGCATGGCCGCCTGCCGCTGCTGCGCCAGGCCGCGCTCGCCGTCGTCCGCAGCCGTAACGCGTCCGCGCAAGGCGAAAGCAACGCCGAACATTTCGCCAGGGCGCTCAGCGCCGCCGGACTCACCATCGTCTCGGGGCTTGCCCTAGGCATCGACGCCGCGGCGCACCGCGGCGGGTTAGCCGGCGGCAGCTCGACCATTGCGGTGCTGGGCACCGGCATCGACGTCGTTTATCCGACGCGTAACGCGGAGCTAGCCGCCGAAATCGCCCGCGGCGGACTGCTTATTTCCGAGTTCCCGCTCGGCACCCCCGCGATCGCGCATAACTTCCCGCGGCGCAATCGACTGATCAGCGGTCTCGCACGCGGCTGTCTCGTCGTCGAGGCCGCTCTCGCCTCGGGCTCGCTCATCACCGCGCGCTGCGCCGCGGATCAGGGACGCGAAGTGTTCGCGATTCCGGGCTCGATCCATTCGCCGCTGTCGAAGGGCTGCCACGCGCTCATCAAATCGGGCGCGAAGCTCGTCGAATCGGCCGAGGACGTGCTCGCCGAGCTCGCCGGTTTTAGACCGAGTGGCTATGCGAGCACTGCAGCCAGCACAAATGCGGCGCAGACCGATACCGGTCTGCTGGCCGTGATGGGACACGATCCGGTGGATGTCGATTCGCTTTGCGCGCGCGCGGGACTGTCGGCGGAGCAGGTGGCTTCGGAACTGCTGCGCCTGGAGCTCGACGGGCGGGTGACCGTGCTGCCGGGAGGGCTTTATCAACGCCTCGAAAAGGCGCAGCGCGGCCGGTAAACGCAGCAGGCTTGGCCGCGTTATAAGAAAGGAGCGCTATGTACGACATCCTGGTTTACTTGTTCGAGAACTGCCAGCAGGCCGAGCTGGCGGATGACCGTGAGCGCGTCGCGCGCAAGCTGTCCGCAGCCGGTTTCGAGGATGCGGACATCAGCGAGGCGCTGCACTGGCTTGCCGGTGTGTTGCGCGCGCCGCGCGCCACGCGCGCCGCGCTACCCGACGCGCGCTCGAGCTTTCGCGCCTTCGCGCCCCGTGAGCTCGCCAAGCTCGACGCCGAATGCCGCGGCTTTCTCATCACGCTCGAGCAATCGGGCATCCTGAGCGCCGAAACGCGCGAACTGGTGCTCGAGCGCTCGCTCGCCGCGTCCGGTCACTCGCTGTCGCTCGACCAGGTGAAGCTGATCGTCCTCATGGTGCTCTGGAACCAACAGACGCCGACCAGCCAGCTGCTGGCCGAGGACCTGTTCAGCGCGGCGCACAGCCGGCTGCCGAACTAGGCCGCTTCGCGTGCGCGCGCACGCGCGCGCGTAGCCATGCCGCCAGCTGCGGCGGCGGTTGAACCGTGTGGTCCTTTGCAATTATCATCTGCGGCCTTTCGCGCGGCATGGCCAAAAAACTCATCATTGCAGAGAAACCGTCGGTCGCGGCCGACATCGCGCGCGCGCTGGGCGGCTTCACGCGCAAGGGCGATTACTTCGAGAGCGAGCGCTACGTACTGTCGTCCGCGGTCGGCCATCTGCTCGAGCTGGTGGTGCCCGATCAATACGATGTCAAGCGCGGCAAGTGGTCGTTCAAGCAGCTACCGGTGATTCCGCCGCACTTCGATCTCGCGCCCCTCGAGAAGAGCGAGCAGCGGCTGAACGTGCTCCTGCGCCTGATGAAGCGCAAGGACGTGAGCGCATTGGTGAACGCCTGCGATGCCGGCCGCGAAGGCGAGCTGATCTTCCGTTATATCGTGCAGCACGCGCACAGCAAGAAACCGATCGAGCGGTTGTGGCTGCAGTCGATGACGCCGCAATCGATCCGCGAAGGGTTCGTCAGACTGCGTCCCGACAAGGAGCTTCTGCCGCTCGCCGACGCCGCGAAGAGCCGCTCCGAGGCCGATTGGCTGGTGGGCATCAACGGCACGCGCGCCATGACCGCCTTCAACTCGAAGGAAGGCGGCTTTTATCTGACAACGGTGGGTCGCGTGCAGACGCCGACGCTCGCCATCCTGGTCGAGCGCGAAGACAAGATCCGTGCATTCACCGCGCGCGATTACTGGGAGGTTCACGCGCGCTTCGCCGCGAAAACCGGCGAATACGCCGGGCGCTGGTTCGACCCGCGCTTCAAGAAGGACGAGGACGCCGAGCGCAAGCCCGAGCG
>VBCP01000144.1 GCA_005888925.1 Betaproteobacteria bacterium
CAGCCCGGTGATCGTGCCGAAGAACATGGAAGGCGCGGGGAGCCTCAGGCTCGCGAACTGGCTGTACAAGGCGGCGCCGAAGGACGGCTCGGTGTTCGGCACCATCGGCCGCGGCATAGCGTTCGATCCGCTGCTTGGCACCGAAGGCGCGCAGTTCAAGGCCGCGGAGTTCGGCTGGCTCGGCAGCGCGAACGACGAGGTGAGCGTGTGCGCGTCCTGGGGCAAGACCGGCATCACCCGCTTCGAGGACTTCTACGCGCGCACCATCTTCGTCGGCGGCACCGGCGCGGGCGCCGATACCGACGTCTTCCCGAAGGCGATGAACACCATCCTCGGCACGAAGCTGAAGCTCGTCACCGGCTACCCCGGCGGCAACGACATCACGCTCGCCATGCAGCGCGGCGAGGTCGAGGCGCGCTGCGGCTGGTCGTGGTCGAGCATCAAGAGCAATCATCCGCAGTGGGTCAAGGATGGCACCATCAAGCTCCTGGTCCAGCTATCGCTGGAAAAACACGCCGACCTGCCGCAGGTGCCGCTCATCATGGATTTCGTGAAGACGCCCGAGCAGCGCGCGGTGCTGCGGCTCATCTTCGCGCGCCAGGTGATGGGCCGCCCGTTCCTCGCGCCGCCGGGCATGCCGGCGGCGCGGCTCGCGATCCTGCGCCGCGCGTTCATGGACACGATGCAGGACAAAGCATTTCTCGCCGAGGCCGACAAGATCAAGCTCGAGATCACGCCGGTGACGGGCGAGGCGGTGCAGAAGCTGGTTGCCGAGATCTACAGCACGCCGCCTGAAATCGTGCGCCGGGCGGCGCAGGCGGTGAAGTGATTAATGAAACACGTACGCGTCCATCGACAGCACGCCGCTGTCGATGGCGCTGAAGATACGCTCAGGCTTGTAGTTGTCGCGCGCCGCGCCGAGCGCGAAGAAGAGCGGCAGGAAGTGCTCGTCGGTCGGATGCGCGCGCGCGGCGTGCGGGGCGCGCGAGCGGTAGTCGGCGAGCGCTTCCTGGTCGTGCTCTTCGATGCGGCTGCGCACCCAGTCGGAAAACTCCTGGGCGTAGGGCTGCGTCTGTCCATGGCCCCGCGCCCAGTCGCGCAGGTTGTGCGTCATGTGGCCCGAGCCGATCACCAGCACGTTGTCTTCCTCGAGCTGGCGCAGCGCGCGGCCGAGGCGCAGGTGATGGCGCGTGCCGAGGCCGGGCTGGAGCGAGATCTGCACTACCGGCACGTCGGCATCCGGATACATATAGAGCAGCGGCGACCAGGCGCCGTGGTCGAGGCCGCGGCAGCCGTCGATGGCTGCGGTGAGCCCCTGTGCTTTGAGCAGCTGCAGCGCTTTCTGCGCCACTGCAGGGGCGCCCGGCGCCAGGTAGCGCAGGCGATAGAGCGGTTCCGGAAAACCGGAAAAATCATGAATCGTCTGCGGGTGCTCGGCACCCGTCACCATCGGCAGGTTGGTTTCCCAGTGCGCCGAGGCGATGAGGATCGCCTTCGGCTTGCCCAAGCGCTTGCCGAGCGCCGCCCACGCCAGGCCCGCCGGGCCCGCCTCGAGGGCGTGCATCGGCGAGCCGTGCGAGATGAAGACGCTCGGCAGCGGAACCATCGCTATGCCGCTCTCTCTTGCTCCTTCGGGAGCAAACCTTCGGCCTGCATCGCCTGCTTCACCTTGGGCCGCGCGCCGACGCGCTTGTGGAACGCGGTGAGGTTCGGCCACTTGGCGAGGTCGATCTGCGTGGGCTTGGTCCAGCCGAGCAGCACGAACGCGTAGGCATCGGCGACGGTGAACTGCTTGCCCATCAGGTAGTCCCTGCCGGCGAGCTGCTGGTCGAGCCAGTCGAAGCGCGTCGCGAGGTTCTGCTTGGCGATCGCCTTGTAGTCCTCGGGCGTGTTGGGCTTGAAGAGCGGCGAGAACTGCTTGTGCACCTCGGAGGTTAGGAAGTTGAGCCACTCCTGCAGGCGGTAGCGCTCGAGCGTGCCCGCCTTCGGCGCGAGGCCGGCTTCGGGCTTCTGGTCGGCGAGGTACTGCACGATCGCCGGGCCTTCGGTCAGGCGCTCGCCGTTGTCGAGCTCGAGCACCGGGACGTAGCCGCGCGCGTTCACCTTCCAGAAGTCGCCGCCGCCTTCCATCGTCTTGTCCTTGGTGTTGACCTTCTGCAGGTCGATCGACAGCCCGAGTTCGCGCGCCACGATGTGCGGCGACAGCGAGCAGGCCCCGGGTGAGTAATAGAGCTTCATGCGTTTTCTCCTCTGTGGTTAGGACAAAGCCTGGATGACCGCGGGCGGGATGCAGACCACGCGCGAATCCGGCGCGGTCACCTGGACGGCGCCGAGCGCGGTGACGGCAAGCGCAAGCAGCGCCGCCACGGTGACGAGTTGCCTTTTCATGGGTAGGTCTCCTGCCGCAAGTTGTGTGCGGGGAAGTATGCTTGAGCCGTATATGGGGATAAAGATGCCATGGGGCAATACATTGTTCCATCGCACGGGATAATATGAGTGGATGGACCGCCTTGCCGCCATCCAGGTCTTCGCCCAAGTCGTTGAGTCGGGCAGCTTTGCCAAGGCGGCGGACCGGCTGGGCCTCTCCACCTCGGCGGCATCGCGGCACTTAGCGGAGCTCGAAGGCCATCTGCAGACCCGGCTTCTCAACCGCACCACGCGGCGCGTGAGTCTCACGGAAAGCGGACGTGCCTTTTACGAGCGCGCGGTGCAGCTCCTCGCCGATCTCGGCGAGGCCGAGCAGGAGGCGTCCAGCGCCGCAGTCGTGCCGCGCGGCACCATCCGGCTCACCACTTCGGTCAATTTCGGCGTGCGGCATGTCGCGCCGGCGATCGCGGAATTCATGGCACGGCATCCGGAGGTGCGCTTCGACGTGTCGCTTTCCGACCGCGTGGTCGATCTGGTCGAGGAGGGGCTGGACCTCGCGATCCGCATCGGGCCGCCGGGCCCGGACAATCTGGTGGCGCGCAAGCTCGGCGAGACGCGGCTCGTGCCGTGCGCTTCGCCGCAATATCTCGCCAGGCACGGCGCGCCCAAGACGCCCGAGGAGCTCGAGCACCACAACTGCTTCACTTATGAATATGTGAGCCACGTCTGGCGCTTTCGCGATCGCTCGGGTGCCGAGCGCGCGGTGCGCGTGGCGGGGCGGCTGCATTCCAACAACGGCGACCTGCTGGCGGAAGTTGCGGCGCACGGCGCGGTCGTGGTGTTCGAGCCGGCGTTCATCGTCGGACCCGAGGTGCGCGCCGGGCGGCTGGTGCCGCTGCTGCAAGACTTCGTGCCGCCGCCGGTGCCGATCTACGCGCTCTATCCGAGCCGCAAGCATCTCTCGGCGAAGGTGCGCCGCTTCGTCGAATTCCTGATCGAGCGCTTCGCGCAGGCGCAGGACTGGAGCACGGCGTGAGGCTGCTTGCGCTCATTGCCCTGACGGTGGCCCTCCGGGCCCATGCGGCCGAACCCGACTGGCTGCTCGTCGCGCCGCAACTGGTGGTCGCCGGGCAGCGCTTCGAGGTCATCGTGGTGGCGCCGTACGACGAGCAGCTGCCGGACGAGATCGACTTGCGCGTGAAGATCGATA
>VBCP01000145.1 GCA_005888925.1 Betaproteobacteria bacterium
GGCATGGTGGAGTTCCTGCTGCAGCAGTTCGGCCTGCGCGAGCCCGACCTCTACCGCGTCGACGGGCCGGTGAACCTCTATCGCCTGCGCGAGGTGCACGACCAGGTCGAGCGCCCGGCGCTCAAATACCCGCCGTTCACGCCCGGCCTGCCGCCGGCGCTCGATGCGCCCGATCTCTTCGAGGTGCTGAAGAAGCAGGACGTGCTGCTGCACCATCCGTACCAGTCGTTCCTGCCGGTGATCGATTTCATCCGCACCACCGCCAACGATCCCAACGTCATCGCCATCAAGCAGACGGTGTACCGCACCGGCACCGACTCGGAGCTGATGGAGATCCTGGTCGAGGCCGCCCGCAAGGGCAAGGAAGTCACCGTGGTGGTCGAGCTGATGGCGCGCTTCGACGAGGAGATCAACATGAACTGGGCGGCGCGCCTCGAGGAGGTCGGCGCCCACGTCGTCTACGGCGTCGTTGGCCACAAGACGCACGCCAAGATGTCGCTCATCGTGCGCCGCGAGGACACCGAGCACGGCAAAGCGCTGCGCCGCTACGCGCACCTGGGCACCGGCAACTACCATCCCGCGACCGCGCGCCAGTACACCGACTTCGGCCTCTTCAGCGCGCATGAAGAGCTGTGCGCCGACGTCGCCGAGGTGTTCCAGCAACTGACTGGGCTCGGGCGCGCCGGGCGGCTGAAGCATGTCTGGCAATCGCCCTTTACGCTGCACCGGCGCCTCATCGCCGCGATCAGGAACGAGGCGAAGCTCGCGGCCGAGGGCAAGCCCGCGCGCATCATCGCCAAGATGAACGCCCTGCTCGAGCCGCAGATCATCGAGGAGCTGTATACCGCCTCGGGTGCCGGCGTGAAGATCGAGCTCATGGTGCGCGGCGTCTGCGCGCTGCGCCCCGGCATCGAGGGCGTCTCCGACAACATCCGCGTGCGCTCGGTGGTCGGCCGCTTCCTCGAGCATTCGCGCGTGTTCTACTTCGAGAACGGCGGCGCCGAGGACGTGTACCTCGCGAGCGCCGACTGGATGGCGCGCAACTTCTTCCGCCGCATCGAGCTGTGCTTCCCGGTGCTCGACCCGGTGCTGAAGAAGCGCGTGATCCGCGAGGGCCTGCAGCCCTACCTCGAGGACAACAGCCAGGCCTGGATGATGGGGGCCGACGGCAACTACGAGCGGCAGCGCCCACGCCGCGCCAAGGCCCGCTCCGCGCAGGAAGAGCTGCTGCTGATGCTGGCTACGCCGAGCTAGGCTCGCGCGACCCGGATCACGCCCTTCAGCTGGCGCACGATGGCGAAGGCGCGCTTGAGCTGCGCGAGGTCGCTCACGTCGAAGGTGAAACGCATGAAGGCGAGCTCGTCGCGGCTCTGCGTGCGCACCGCGGTGACGTTGATCTTCTCGCGCGCCAGCGCGTCGCCGATGTCGCGCAAGAGACCGCGCCGGTCGGTCGCGGTGACCGCCATCTCGACGGTATAGCTCCCCGGGCCTTCGCCCCACCGAGCGTCGATCAGCCGCTCGGGCTGCCGCTCGGCGAGGCGCTTGAGGCTCGCGCAGTCCTCGCGGTGCACGGAGACGCCCTTGCCGCGCGTCACGAAGCCCCGGATCGGATCGGGCGGCACCGGCTTGCAGCACTTGGCGAGCTGCGTCATCAGGCGGTCCATGCCGCCCACGACGAGGACACCACTCTTCGCAGGCGCGGTGCGCGGCTTGACCTTCGGCAGTGCCGCAGGCGCCGGCGGCTCAACGCCGCGCATGGCGATCTGCAGCTGGCGCAGGTTGACCTCATCCCGGGCGAGCGCGACGAACAACTCGTCGGGCTTCTTGAATCCCAGGCGTTCAGCGAGTGTGTCCAGACTGGCGTGCGCCGCGCCTTCGCGCTTCAGCTCCTTCTCGACGACGGCCCGTCCCGCGGCGACGGTCTCGGCGTGCGCCTTGGCGTTGAACCACTGGCGGATCTTCTGGCGTGCGCGCGCGCTTCTTACGAAGCCGCGCTCGGCGTTCAGCCAGTCGCGCGACGGGCCGCCGGACTTCGCCGTGACGATCTCGACGCGCTGGCCGCTCGCGAGCGGCGTGTCGAGCGGCACGATCTGCCCGTCGACGCGCGCGCCGCGGCAGCGGTGCCCGAGATCGCTGTGCAGCGCGTAGGCGAAGTCGATCGGCGTCGAGCCGGCCGGCAGGTCGATCACCTTGCCCTGCGGCGTGAGCACGTAGACGGTGTCGTCGAGCTGCGCCTTTTTCGTCGTGCTCGCCCAGTCCGCCACCTCGTCGCGCCAGGCGAGCAGCTCGCGCAGCCAGGCGATCTTCTGCTCGAAGGCTTCCGAAGTCTTGACCTTCTCCTTGTAGCGCCAGTGCGCCGCGACGCCGAACTCCGCATGGCGATGCATCTCCTCCGTGCGGATCTGCACCTCCACCGTCTTGTCCTCGGGGCCGACCACCGCGGTGTGCAGCGATTGGTAGAGGTTGCCTTTCGGGCGCGAGATGTAATCGTCGAACTCCTTCGGGATCGGCTGCCAGAGGTTGTGCACCACGCCGAGCGCGGTGTAGCAGTCCTTGACCGAAGGCACGATCACGCGCAGCGCGCGCACGTCGTAGACCTGGCTGAAGTCGAGCGACTTCGCGCGCATCTTGTTCCAGATCGAGTAGATGTGCTTCGGCCGGCCGTAGATCTCGCCTTTCACACCGGCGGCTTCGAGCTCTTGCGTTAGAGCGGCGATGGCGCGCGCAATGTAGTGCTCGCGCTCGAGGCGCTTTTCATCCAGCATCCCCGCGATGCGCTTGTAGAGCTCGGGCTCGAGGAAGCGGAACGACAGGTCCTCCATCTCCCACTTGAGCTGGGCAACGCCGAGGCGGTTGGCGAGCGGCGAATAGATGTCGAGGGTTTCCCGCGCATAAAGGGCGCGCTCGGAAGAGGAGGCGCCTTCTCCTTTTTGTCGCGCAAACCAGCGCAGCGTCTGCGTGCGGCTGGCCAGCCGGATCAGCACCACGCGCACGTCCTCGACCATGCCGAGCACCATCTTGCGCAGCACCTCGTTCTGCTCGGTCGGATTGGCGCGCGTCGCGATGCGCAGCTGGTAGAGCTTCTCGACGCCGGCGGCGAGCGAGGCGATCTCGGCGCCGAACTGGTCTTTGATCTTTTCGAGCTCGACGTGCTTAGGCGCCGCAAAGAGCAGGCCAGCGATGCGTCCCGGTGCATCCAGGCCGATCGCCGCAAGGTTCGCGGTGAGCCCGAGCGCATGCGCCCAGGTCGGCTCGCCGGTCGACAGCACCTGCCCGGCGTACACCGGTTCGGCAAACGCGAGCGCCTGCGCGAGGCGCGCGCGCTCCGCGGGCGCGAGCCCCTCGGCGAGCGGCTCCAGCGCGACCCGTCATGGGCTGGCTGAGGGACTGGCGCCGCCGGCGCGTGCTGCGGAAGCACCGCATGGACGAGCGTCTATGGCACACGGCGACGCGCAGGCTCCGCTTCCTGCCCGCGGTGCCGAAGCTGCGCGAGATGGCGCTGCTCTTCCTTGCGGAGAAGGAGTTCGCCGGCGCGCATGACCTGACGGTGACCGACGAGATGCGCGTCTCCATCGCCGCGCAGGCCTGCCTGCCGGTGCTCGAGCTCGGCCTCGACTGGTACGCGGGCTGGCGCGGCATCGTCGTCTACCCGGGCGACTTTCGCGTGCGGCGCAAGGAGATCGACGAGCACGGCGTGGTGCACGAATGGGACGACGAGCTCGCCGGCGAGGCGATGGCCGGCGGCCCGGTGGTGCTCTCCTGGGACGCCGCCGCCCACGATCCGCTGATCAACGTGGTGATCCACGAGTTCGCGCACAAGCTCGACATGCTGAACGGCACGGTGGACGGGATGCCGCCCTTGCACGCGGGCATGGACCGCCAGGCGTGGAGGCGAACCTTCGACGAGGCCTACGAGGGCTTCTGCGACGCGGTAGAGCGCGGCCGGGACACCTGGCTCGATCCGTATGCCGGCGAGCACCCGTCGGAGTTCTTCGCCGTGGTGAGCGAGGCGTTCTTCCGCGAGCCGCAGGAGACAAAACGGCGTTATCCAGACGTCTACCAGCAGCTGAAGCTCTTTTATCGCCAGGACCCGGCAGGCTAAAATCAACGCCGAGGGGGAACCATGGGACTGCTCGACGATCTCAAGCGCCAGGCCGACCTGCAGCGTACGCAGACGAGCCTCCAGCGCAGCCTGCGCGAGGAAAACGTGCGCGCGGTGGACGAAGCGATGCACCGCGCCTTCCTCTACCTGCACGAGCTGTTCAAGCAGCTCGCAGTGCTGGTGCCCGTGAATCCGGTGGTCTACGCCATGCGAGGCATCGGCGAGTTCCGCGACCTGCGCTATGGCGATTCCTTCATCGATGCGCGCAAGAAAAAGATCGGCGAGCGCGACGTCTACGACTACACCGATTTCTGGATCAAGTGGACCACGCCCAACGCGCTCGCCTTCACGCGTGAAATGCCGCACGAGATCGCGAAAGCGCGCGAGGTGCTGCGACACGCGAACCTGAAGTTCACCGAAGAAGAGAAGAAGACCCCCGGCGGGCCGGTCCTGAACGTCAAGTTCTTCGTGCCCGGCGCGGTCACCGTGGACTTCACCGTGCGCGCCGACCACGACCAGCGCCGGGTCCTGTTCTACGGCAAGAACGCGCTGCAGCTGGGCATCGACGACTTCGTCGTGCCGGCGGACGAGCTCACCGAGGCGATGGTCGAGGAATTCGCGAAGCTGCTCCTCGGCCAGCCGAACGATTTCGCCCGGCGCTACCGCACGGTGCTGCCCCGCAAGTAAGCGTTGAACGCTGTCCAGATCTACGAGCAGCTCACCGCTGGATGCAGCGTGTTTCTGCGCGCCGACGAGCTTTGCCGCCGCGCGGCGGCGGCGTTTCCCGATCTCTTGCCCGGCGAGGCGGCGCTCGCCGCCGAGGCGGCGCGCCTGCAGCGCGACAAGCAGGGCCTGGAAATCGCCCAAGGGGTGTTTCTTTCCGGCGTGCTCGCCGATCCGGTCGCGGGCAGCCATCTGTGCCACGCGATGCTCTTGCCGCTGCCGGCGGCCGGGGAGCGCTTGCGCGAGTACCAGAGCCGCGGCGAGCTCGACCTTGGCGGCGCGCACGTGCAGCGCCAGGGCAAGGCGTCGGTCGTCACGATGCGCAACCCGCGCTTCCTCAACGCGGAAGACGAGTCCACCCTAGAGCCGCTCGAACTGGCCATCGATATCGCGCTATTGGATGCGCAAAGCGAGATCTGCGTGCTGCGCGGCGGCGAGGTGAGCCACCCGCGCTACGCCGGGAAGCGGCTCTTCGGCGCCGGCATCAACCTGACGCATCTCTACCAGGGAAAGATCCGCTATCTCTGGTACATCCTGCGCGACCTCGGGCTCGTCAACAAGATCTACCGCGGCCTGGCGCGGGCCGAGGCTTCGCCCGAAGTGGATTCGATTGAGAAGCTGTGGATCGGCGCCATCGAAGGATTCGCCATCGGCGGGCACTGCCAGGTCGTGCTCACGCTCGATTACGTGCTCGCGGCAGACGGCGCCTACATGACGCTGCCGGCGCGCAAGGAGGGCATCATTCCCGGCGCGGCGAACCTGCGCCTCGCGCGCTTCGTCGGCGCGCGCCTCGCGCGCCAGGCGGTGCTCGCCGAGCGGCGCATCGATTGCGCGAGCCCGGAAGGGCGCCTGATCTGCGACGAGATCGTCTCGGACATGGACGGCGCCATCTCCCGCACGGTCGAGCGGCTGACCGGCTCGGGGGTGGTCAGCGCCGCGGGCAACCGGCGCGCCTTCCGCATCGGCGAGGAGCCGCTCGACAGCTTCCGGCGCTACATGTCAGTCTATGCCCGCGAGCAGGCGCACTGCCATTTCAGCCCGGCGCTGATCGCCAACCTGGAGAAGAACTGGAATGCTGCGACACGACGCGCCTGAGAAGATCCTGGTGTTGCACGGCCCGAACCTCAACCTGCTCGGGACGCGCGAGCCGCACATTTACGGCACGATGACCCTCGAGCAGCTGAACGAGCGCCTGCGCACGCTCGCGGCGAAGGTGCAGGTGCAGCTGATCATCGTGCAGTCGAACCACGAAGGCGTGCTGGTGGACACGTTCCACAAGCACATGCGCGAAGTGGCCGGCGCCATCCTCAACCCGGCCGGGCTCACGCAGTACAGCGTGTCGCTGCACGACTGCATCAAGACCATGCCCTTCCCCGTAGTAGAAGTGCACCTCTCGAACATTGCCGCGCGCGAGGAGTGGCGCCACCACTCGATCATCTCGTCCGCGGCGCGCGGCACGGTGCAGGGCCTGGGCTGGCGCTCCTATACCGCGGCGCTGCGCACCCTGGTGGAAATCGTACGCGAGCCGAAAAAAGCGTCCTGATCGTCGTCGACGTGCAGAACGACTTCATGCCCGGCGGCGCGCTCGCCGTGCCCAAGGGCGACGAGGTCGTTCCGCTCATCAACCGCCTGGCCGCGCGCTTTGCGAATGTGGTGCTGACGCAGGACTGGCATCCCCCGGACCACATCTCCTTTGCCTCGTCGCACCGTGGGCGCAAACCGTTCGAGACCACGCGGCTCGCGTATGGCGACCAGGTGTTGTGGCCGCCGCACTGCGTGCAAGGGTCGCCCGGTGCCGAGCTGCATGCAAGCTTGAAGATTCCGCAGGCGCAGCTCGTCATCCGCAAAGGCCACCATCGCGAGATCGATAGCTACTCGGCCTTCATGGAAGCCGATCGCGAGACGACCACCGGACTCGCCGGCTATCTGAACGAACGGCGGCTGAACGAGCTGTACGTTTGCGGGCTCGCGACCGATTTCTGCGTCGCGTGGACCGCGCTCGATGGCCGCGCCGCGGGCTTCGAGGTGAGCGTGATCGAAGACGCTTGCCGCGCAATCGATCTCCAGGGCTCATGCGCGAAGGCCTGGCAAGAGATGCAGCGAACCGGGGTGCGGCGGCTGACGTCCGGCCTGCTAGGCTAGCCGCCTCGCCTTCTCGGAATCGCCGCCATGACGCCACGCAAGCTCACCCGGCAGGACCTGCGCGAAGCCGCGGAGAAGTACAAGAACTGGGGCAAATGGGGCCCCGCCGACGAGATCGGCACGCTCAACTACACGCGGCCCGAGGACATCGTCGCGGCGGCGCGCCTGGTGCGCAAGGGAAGGGTGATCTCGCTCGCGCTCAACTTCGACAACACGGGCCCGCAGGGCGCGAAGAGCAAGTACCCGGCGCTCGGCCGCATCAATCCCGTGCACACGATGCTGCGCACCGGCACCGATGCGTATTCGGGCGTGCTCGACCATCGCGGCATCCGCGCCGCCGACGACATGGTGGTGATGCCGCTGCAATGCGGCACGCAATGGGACGGCCAGAAGTGCGGCATCGAGAAGACCAAGAACCGCATGGTCGGGCGCGGCGTGTTCCTCGACGTGGCGCGCGCATTGGGCAAGAAATGGCTCGACGACGGCTACGCCATCACCTGCGCCGACCTGGACCGGACCGCAAAGGCCCAGAACGTCGAAGTGCGCCGCGGCGACTTCGTCGTCGTGCGCACCGGGCAGATGGAAGCCAAGCTCGAGGCGGGCAGCTGGGACGGCTACCCGGGAGGGGACGCCCCGGGTTTCTCTTTTGAAACGCTCGAGTGGATCCAGCGCACCGAGCTCGCGGCGCTCGCGAGCGATACCTGGGGCTGCGAGGTGCGGCCGAACGAGTCCGAGCAGGGCATCAACCAGCCCTGGCACTGGATCACGATCCCGATGATGGGCATGACGATGGGCGAGATCTTCTACCTCAAGGAACTCGGCGAGGACTGCGCCGCCGACAAGGTGTACGAGTTCGCCGACTAACCCGCTGGCCATCAAGTAGTCCGCGGAAGGACCCTCATGCGCAACCCACGCGTGCACGCCTGGCTGCTGCTTCTCGGTACGATGCTGGCCCTGCTCGACGCGCAGCCCGGTGCCGCCCAAATCATGCCCTCGGACATCGACCCGCAATCCGGCTTCCGTTTGCCCCTGCCAAAACGCGCGGACCTCGACGAGGCCGGCAAGAAAACCTACGACGATGCGTCCAGGCCGGGCGCGAGCCTGGTCGGCCTGCAGGGCCCTGCAGGCATCCGCCTCTACAGCACCGAGACCGCCCCGCACCTCCAGGCCTTGAACCGGCATCTGCGCTTCGAGGCCGGCATCGCGCCCCGCATCCGCGAGATCGCGATCCTCGTCACCGCTCGCGAGATGGACAGCCAGTTCGAATGGGTCGCGCATGAGCCCGAGGCGCTCAAGGAAGGCGTTCCGCAGAGCGTCATCGAGGTCATCAAACATCGCAGGAGCACGCAGGGCCTTGACCAGGCCGACGCGGTGG
>VBCP01000626.1 GCA_005888925.1 Betaproteobacteria bacterium
CCTTCGACGAACACCACCTTGCCGTCGGGCTTGCGCGCGACGCCGCGCCCCTCGGCATCGAGCGCCTCGATATCGAGGATCAGTTCTTCCAGAGCGAGAGGAACTCGGCCCAGTGCGGCAGGTTCTGCTTTTCCAGGAAGCTGCGCAACAGCGCAGCCTCGCGCTCGTACTGCTCGCGCGTGAGCGCGCAGCGCATCATCTGGAAGCGCAGGTAGAGGAGATAGGTGTTGGCGCAGTCGGTCTCGCAGTAGTCGCGGATCGAGGCGATGGCGCCCTGCCGGTAGCTCTCCCAGACGGCCGCCCCGCCGACGCCGAGCTTGCCGGGGAAGCCGGCGAGGCGCGAAACCTCGTCGAGCGGCGCGCCGCGCCCGCCGTAGATCGCGAGCACATCCATCAGATCGAGGTGCCGGTCATGGAAGCGGTTGATGTAGTTCGCCCACTTCGCGTCCTTGTTGTCCTGGCCGGTGTCCCAGAAGCAGGCGGCGGCGACGCCGTGGATCAGGCCGCGCGCCACCAGCACCGGAAGATCGAAATTGCGGCCGTTCCAGGAGACGATCTGCGGCGCGTATTTGTTGATGCCGTCGAAGAAGCGCTGGATCGCGACCGGCTCGGTCACCTCGGGCTCGCCGATCGAGAACACCCAGACTTCGTCGTCATGGCGCAGCACGCAGGAGATGACCACCACGCGCTGCAGGTGCGGCGGCAGAAAGTCGTTGCCCGCGACGGCGCGGCGCTTCTGGAACGCCACCTCGGCCACCTCCACGTCCGGCAGGTCCTCGGGCAGGTTGTAAAGGCGCCGGATCCCGGGGCAGTCGGGAATCGTCTCGATGTCAAAGGCAAGGATAGGCGTCATCAGTCCGGAAAAACGCCCGTCGTCAGGTAGCGGTCGCCACGGTCGCAGATGATCGTCACGATCACCGCGTTCTTCAGCTCCCGCGAGATGCGCAGCGCCACATGCACCGCGCCGCCGGAGGAGATGCCGGCGAAGATGCCTTCCTCGCGCGCCAGGCGCCGCGTCATTTCCTCGGCGTCGGCCTGGCTGACGGACTCGAGGCGATCGACGCGCTTCCTGTCGTAGATCTTGGGGAGATAAGCCTCGGGCCATTTGCGGATGCCGGGGATCTGCGAGCCTTCCTCGGGCTGGCAGCCGATGATCTGGATGGCCTTGTTCTTTTCCTTGAAGAACCGCGAGCAGCCCATGACGGTGCCGGTCGTGCCCATGCTCGAGACGAAGTGCGTGGTGCGGCCGTCGGTGTCGCGCCAGATCTCCGGGCCGGTGCTCTCGTAGTGCACCAGCGGATTGTCGGGATTGGCGAACTGGTCGAGCATCGTGCCCTTGCCTTCGCGCACCATCCGCTCGGCGAGGTCGCGCGCGGCCTCCATGCCGCCTTTTTGCGGGGTGAGGACGATCTCGGCGCCGAAGGCGCGCATCGTCTGCCGGCGCTCCGCCGAGAGGTGCTCGGGCATGATCAGCACCATCTTGTAGCCGCGCGTCGCGGCGGCCATGGCGAGCGCAATGCCGGTATTGCCGGAGGTCGGCTCGATCAGCGTGTCGCCGCGCTTGATGCGGCCGCGCTCTTCGGCATGGCGGATCATCGAGATGGCGGGACGGTCCTTCACCGAGCCGGCGGGGTTATTCCCCTCGAGCTTGGCGAGAATGACGTTCTTGTTTTGTGGACCCGGCAGGCGCTGCAGTCGCACCAGCGGCGTGTTGCCGATGAAGTCCTCGAGCGTCTTCTTCACTTGCGCTGCAGCTCCTTGACATAAGCGGCGACGCCTTGCTCGACGTCCATGAACGCGGCCGCGTAGCCGGCCTCGCGCAGTCTTGCGGGGTCGGCCTGGGTGTAGCTCTGGTACTTGCCGGCCAGGGCCGGCGGGAAGGGGATGTATTCGATCAGCCCTTTCGCCACCACCTCGCGCAGGCCCGCGCGCGTGCCATGCACGGCGTTGACCACGGCAAGCGCGAGCTCGTTGAAGCTCTGCGCGCGCCCGGTGCCGCAGTTGTAGATGCCGGAGACCCCGCGCCGCTCGAGGAACCAGAGGTTGACCGCGACCACGTCGTCGACGTGGATGAAGTCGCGGCGCTGCTCGCCGTCGGCATAGCCGTCCGAGCCGACGAAGAGCTTCACCCGGCCCTCGTTGTGCAGCTGCTCATAAGCATGCAGCGCGACCGAAGCCATGCGGCCCTTGTGCGCTTCGTTCGGCCCGTAGACGTTGAAGTAGCGCAGGCCGACGATCGGCGCGCTCGCCTCGGGCAGGCGCGAGCGCACCAGCTGGTCAAAGAGGAATTTCGAATAACCATAAATGTTGAGCGGCCCCTCGCAGGCGCGCTCTTCGCGGTACTCCGGGCCGCGGCCGTAGACCGAGGCCGACGAGGCGTACAAGAGCGGCACCTCCTCGTCCTGGCACCACTCCAGCAGGCGGCGCGAATACGCGTAGTTGTTATCCATCATGAAGCGCCCGTCGGTCTCCATGGTGTCGGAGCAGGCGCCCTGGTGCAGCAGCGCCTCGACGGCGCCCTCCCACTTGTCCAGACCGGAGATGAATTCCGCCTGGTCGACGTAGTCCGCAATCTCGCAGCCGGCGAGGTTCTTGAACTTGTCGGCGTGCGCCAGGTTGTCGACGGCGATGATTTCGCTGACGCCGCGGCGGTTGAGGCCCTCCACCAGCTTCGAGCCGATGAAGCCTGCGGCGCCGGTGACGATGTAGTACATCATCGGCCGAAAATTTCAGCCGGCGTGACCACCGCCGTGCCGAACTTGGTGACCTTGATGCCGCCGGCGCGGTTGGCGATGCGCACCGCGGATTCCAGCCCCTCCCCGGCGGCGAGCATCACGGCAAGCGTCGCTATGACCGTATCGCCAGCACCGGTGACGTCCGAGACTTCGTGCCTCTCGGCCTTGACCTGGATCTTCCGGCGATGCCTGAAGAGCGTCATGCCGCTCTCGCCGCGCGTGAGGAGCAATGCATCCAGCCGCAGCTTCCGGCGAAGGCCCTCCACGCGCGCCGCGAGGTCCTTCTCGTCCTTCCAGGTGCCCACCACGTCGCGCAGCTCGCCGAGGTTCGGCGTGACCACGGTGGCACCGCGATAGCGCGCGTAGTCGTCGCCCTTCGGGTCGACCAGCACGATCTTGCGCGCCTTGCGCCCTTCCCGAATCATCGTCTCGATGTGGGCGAGCCCGCCCTTGCCGTAGTCGGAGAGCAGCACCACGTCGCAGGCGGCGAGCGCCTCGCGGAACTCGGCGAGCTTGGCGGCGAGCACCTCGCTCGACGGCGGCGCCTCCATGTCGATGCGCAGGAGCTGCTGGCGCCGGCCGATGATGCGCAGCTTCTGCGTGGTATGGACGCGGCCGTCGCGATGCAGGCGTGCATCGACCTTCTCGCCCTTCAGCATGCGCGCGAGGCGCGAGCCGGCATCGTCCTTGCCGACGACCGAGAGCAGCGTGGTCTTCGCGCCGAGCGCCGCGCAGTTCGCCGCGACGTTGGCGGCGCCGCCGAGCCGGTATTCCTCCTCCCGGAAGAGCAGCACCGGCACCGGCGCCTCGGGCGAGATGCGCGAGGCATCGCCGTACCAGTAGCGGTCGAGCATCACGTCGCCGACCACCAGCACGCGCGCCTTGGTCGTATCAGGCGCTTTCACTGCTTCCTTCCGATCGGGTAGTACTCCAACCCTTGCGCGCGCAGCGCCGCGGGGTCGTAGAGGTTGCGGCCGTCGAAGATCGCGGGGGTCTTCAGCGCTTTTTTGATGGCGGCGAAATCGGGGCTGCGGAATTCCTGCCACTCGGTGACGATCGCCAGCGCATCGGCGCCCTCGAGCGCGTCGAGCGCATCATCGACGATCGTGATGCTGCGGCTGTCGGCAAAGATCTTGCGCGCCTCAGTCCCCGCCGCCGGATCGTAGGCGCGCACGCTGGCGCCGGCCGCGACCAGGTCGTCGATCAGCGCGAGGCTCGGCGCCTCGCGCATGTCGTCGGTGTTGGCCTTGAACGCGAGCCCCCATACGGCGATGCATTTGCCGCGCAGCTGGTTGTCGAAGCGGTCGCGGATCTTGAAGCCGAGCACGTGCTTTTGCGCTTCGTTCACTTCCTCGACCGCGCCCAGCAGGCGCAGCGGCTTGCCCGCCTCCTGCGCGCTGCGCTGCAGGGCTTTCACATCCTTCGGAAAGCACGAGCCGCCGAAGCCCACTCCCGCGTACAGGAACTGGTAGCCGATGCGCGGATCGGAGCCGATGCCGCGGCGCACCTCCTCGATGTCGGCGCCGATCGCCTCGGCCAGGTTGGCCACTTCGTTCATGAACGAGATGCGCGTGGCGAGCA
>VBCP01000146.1 GCA_005888925.1 Betaproteobacteria bacterium
CGCGACCGACTTTGCCTTTTCGCTCTTCTCGACAATGCGCAAAGTCTCGTCCGCCTCCTGGCGCACGCGCGCGCGCCAGGCCTCGACGTCCTGCGCGGTGAGGGGCTCCGGCGCGAATGCCGAATCCTTACCCGTTGCAAAGGCCTGATGCAGCTCGGCAGTGCGCGTCGCGAGCGTCTGGATCAGCGTCAGGTAGGCGCCGTGCGTCTCCTCGGCGCGCAGGCTCTCGACGAAGCGCTCGAGGTAGGCCAGCGTGTAGCTCCAGGCATCGCCCTGGTTCGCGATATAGGCCTGCAGCAGGGCGACCGCCGAGGATTCGCCCGAGCCCGGCACGTACTCGACCGCGCCCGCGAGCGGCACGCAGTTCTTGAAGTGCGCGACCTCGGTGAGGAAGCGTCCCACCTCGAGCTCCGGGTGCATCCCCGGCCGCATGCGGCGGAAGCATTTCAGGAACAGGCGATCGCCGAGCGTCACCGAGGTGTTGGTGCTCTGCGTGTGCAGCGCGCCCATCGTCAGGCTCACCACTTCGTTGCCGGCGAGCGAAGCGAAGGCGCTGGTCGGGGTGAAGCGCAGCGTGCCGTGCGCGGTCGGCAGATCGCGCTTCTCGCCGATCGCCTTGACCACGTGGCGGCAGAACGCCTCGTCGGCGATCGCGTCGGCCATCACGCCGACGTTCGCCTGCTGGCGCACGCGCGCCACCGCGAGCGCTGAGAGCGCGCGCACGTGATCCTCGTCGTCCTCCCAGCCAAGCGCCAAGGGCAGGAAATAGTCGCCGCCTTTCACGTGGACGAAGGACAGCAGCCAGCTGATGGCGCCGACGTCCCAGACCACGTGGTCTTTCACCTCGGCGCGGCGCACCGCCTCGCCCTTCTGCGCGTACCAGCGCTGCGCCTCGATGAACTTCGGCAGCACCTCGAGCTCCATGCGTTCACGAAGTTGCTCGGCCATGCCGATGCGCCAGGGCACGACCTTGTCGCGGAAGAAGCTGGTCCAGCCGTCGAACAGGACGAGAACCGGGGCCTCGTCGGTGAGCAGCATGTCCTTGTGCCAGTCGGGCGCGGCCACGTCCGAGGCGAGGCGGAACCAGTAGAAGGCGTGCGCCGGCAGCGTCAGCAGATACGGCAGATCGCCGATCGGCGGGAACGCCGTGCGGCCGAGCAGCTCCACCGGCACGCGGCCGCGAAAGCGCTTGAGATCCAGCTCGACCGGCTGCGCCGCGCGCGAAAGATTCGCGACGCACAGGATGGCCTCGTCCTTCAGCTCGCGCAGGTACACCAGCACCTTGCGGTTCCCGGGGCGCAGAAAAGACAGGCTGCCGCGGCCGAACGCATGGCTCTGCTTCCGCACCGCGAGCATGCGCTTCATCCAGTTGAGCAGGCTGCCCGGATCGCGCTGCTGCGCCTCGACGTTCACCGCCTCGTAGCCGTAGATCGGATCCATGATCGGCGGCAGGTAGAGCCGCTGCGGATCGCAGCGCGAGAAGCCGGCGTTGCGGTCGGGGCTCCATTGCATCGGCGTTCGCACGCCGTTGCGATCGCCCAGATAGATGTTGTCGCCCATGCCGAGCTCGTCGCCGTAATAGACCACCGGCGAGCCGGGCATCGAGAGCAGCAGGCTGTTCATCAGCTTGATGCGCTCGGGATCGTTCTCCATCAGCGGCGCGAGCCGCCGGCGGATGCCGAGGTTGATGCGCGCCTGGATGTCGGCGGCGTACATGCGCCACAGGTAGTCGCGCTCCTTGCTCGTCACCATCTCGAGCGTCAGCTCGTCGTGGTTGCGCAGGAAAATCGCCCACTGGCAGAGCGCCGGTATGTCGGGCGTCTGCTGCATGATCTCCATCACCGGGTGGCGGTCCTCCTGCGCGATCGCCATGTACATGCGCGGCATCAGCGGGAAGTGGAATGCCATGTGGCATTCGTCGGCGTCGCCGAAGTACGGCCGCACGTCCTCGGGCCACTGGTTCGCTTCCGCCAGCAGCATGCGGTTCTGGTAGCGCGCGTCCATGTGCGCGCGGATCTGCTTCAGCACCACGTGCGTCTCGGGCAGATTCTCGTTGTTGGTGCCTTCGCGCTCGCAGAGGTAGGGGATCGCATCCAGCCTGAACCCGTCCACGCCGATGTCGGCCCAGGACTGCAGCACCTTCATCACCGCGCGGATCACGTGCGGATTGTCGAAGTTGAGGTCGGGCTGGTGGCTGAAGAAGCGGTGCCAGTAGTACTGCTTCGCCACCGGGTCCCAGGTCCAGTTCGAGGCCTCGGTGTCGGTGAAGATGATGCGCGTGCCCTTGTACTTCTGGTCCGAGTCGCTCCAGACGTAGTAGTTGCGCTTCTTCGAGCCCGCGGGCGCGCGCCGCGCGGCCTGGAACCATGGATGCGCATCCGAGGTGTGGTTGAGGACGAGCTCGGTGATCACCTTCAGCCCGCGCCGGTGCGCCTCGGCGACGAAATTGCGGAAGTCCTCGCGCGTGCCGTAGTGCTTGTGCACGTTGCGGTAGTCGGCGACGTCGTAGCCGTCGTCCTTGAGCGGCGACGGATAGAACGGCAGCAGCCACACCGCGTTGACGCCGAGCTCCTGGATGTAGTCGAGCTTCGAGGTGAGCCCGGCGAAGTCGCCGATGCCGTCGCCGTTCGAGTCGAGGAACGCCTTGACGTGCAGCTGGTAGATGACCGCGTCCTTGTACCAGAGCGCGGCGTCCGGCAGCGGCGGCGCGGCCTCGGCTACGGCGACGAGCTGGTTATTTTCGCGTAACACGGAAGACGTGCGCCGGCAGGATGTTGGGATTGAGCTGCACGAAATTGCGCCGGCCGCTCCAGGTGTAGTGGCCGGCCGCGACCAGATCCTCCAGTCCGTAGCTTTCGCCCGGCGCGCGGTCGAAATCGAGCCAGCCGCTCTGCGTGTTGCGCGGATCGAGATTTACCGCGACCAGGATCAGGTTGTCGCCCTCCTCTTTCGAGTAGCACAAGAGCTGGTCGTTGTCCGTCGGATGGAATTTCAGGTTCCAGTCGCGCTGCAGCGCCGGATTTTCCTTTCGCACCTCGTTGAGCTTGGAGATCAGACCGCGCAAACTGTCCGGCCGCTCGCGGTCCCAGCGCTTGATCTCGTACTTCTCCGAGTTCAGGTATTCCTCGCTCCCAGGCTCTCGCGGCGTGCGCTCCATCAGCTCGAAGGCCGGTCCATACATGCCGTAGTTCGCGGCGAGCGTCGCGGCGAGCACCGCGCGCACCACGAAGGCCGGGCGGCCGCCCTGCTGCAGGTACTCGTGCAGGATGTCCGGGGTGTTCGGCCAGATGTTCGGCCGGAAATACTCGCGCGACTCGTGCTGGTTCAGCTCGGTGAAATATTCAGTGAGCTCGTAGCGCGTGTTGCGCCAGGTGAAGTAGGTGTACGACTGCGTGAAGCCGAGCTTGGCGAGCTTGTGCATCACGCGCGGCCGCGTGAAGGCCTCCGACAGGAAGATCAGCTCGGGATGCTGCGCCTTCAGCTCGCCGATGCACCACTCCCAGAACGCGAAGGCCTTGGTGTGCGGGTTGTCGACGCGAAAGATGGTGACGCCGTGCTGTCTCCAAAATTCAAACACGCTCTTCAGCTCGGCCCATAGTCCACGCCAATCCCTGGACTCGAAGTCGAACGGGTAGATGTCCTGGTACTTCTTCGGCGGGTTCTCGGCATACTGCACCGTGCCGTCGGGCCGCTGCTTGAACCACTCCGGGTGCTCGCGCACGTACGGATGGTCGGGCGAGCACTGGAAGGCGATGTCCAGCGCGACCGAGATGTTTCTCTTCCCGGCTTCCTTCACCAAAGCGTCGAAATCCGCAAAGCTGCCCAGCCGCGGATGCAGCGCCTTGTGTCCGCCCTCTCTTGCGCCGATCGCCCAGGGGCTGCCGACATCGGTGTGCTCGGCCTTGAGCGCGTTGTTCTTGCCCTTGCGCTCGGTCATGCCGATCGGATGCACCGGCGGCAGATACAGCACATCGAAGCCCATCGCCTCGAGTTCCGGCAGGAACGCGATCAGATCGCGAAACGTGGCATGCGTGCCGTCGCCGCGCACCGAGCGCGGGAAGAGCTCGTACCAGGTGGAAAAGCGCGCGCGGACCGGATCGACGATGACTGCCAGGGTTTTGTCGCAGACCGAAATCCGCGACTCATCGGGCGGCGGCGGCTTGAGGCTCAGCGCCGTCCGGTAGCGCTCCGCTGCCGGCCGCGCGGCATCCTTCAGCACCGGGTTGCACGAGAGCGCGCCGCCGATGAGGAAGTCGACCGACAGGTCTTGTCCCGCTTCCTCGCGCTTCGTCAAATCGCGCTGCCAGGTGAGGAAGGCATCGGTCCAGCCGCGCACGGTGTACTCGTAGCGGCCGAGCTCCTCGACGCGGAAGGATGCGGTCCAGTGATCGTTGCCGAGGAAAGTCATCGGCACGCGCCGCCAATCCGTTTCGGTGGCTTTCTTCCAAAGCAATTCGGCGACGACCGCGTCATGGCCATCGGTGAAGACGTCGGCCTCGACGGTCACGTCGTCGCCCACGGCGCGCTTCACGGGATAGCGCCCGCAATCGACCACAGGACGGACCCCTTCGATGACGACGCGAGGCGCCGCGATTTCCTTTTTGTTCTCGCTATTCAGGCTTGAAGAAGAGCGCGGCTAAGGGGGGAACGGTGATGGAGAGGGAGTGGCTGTATTGCTCGTAGGGCATCGGCGTCGCGTCGCAGCCGCCGTAGTTGCCGAGGCCGCTGCCGCCGTAGAGCGGCGAGTCGCTGTTCAGGAGCTCGCGCCAGTAGCCGCCGCGCGGCACGCCGAGGCGGTAGTTGTAGCGCGGCACCGGCGTGAAGTTGCAGACGACCAGGATCGGCGGCGCGCTTTCCGCGCCCAGGCGCAGAAACGAGAGCACGCTCTGCTCCCAGTCGCCGCGCTGCACCCAGCGGAAGCCGTCGTTGACGAAGTCCTTCTGGTGCAGGGCCGGCTGCTCGCGCAGCACGCGGTTGAGATCGGCCAGCCATTTCTGCACGCCCTCGTGGCGCGGGTCCATCTGCATGACGTGCCACTCGAGGCTCGACTCGTGCGCCCACTCGCGCCGCTGGCCGAACTCGCAACCCATGAAGAGCAGCTTCTTCCCGGGATGCGACCACATATAGCCGAAGAGCGCGCGCAGGCTGGCGAACTGCTGCCAGGCGTCGCCGGGCATGCGGCCGATGAGCGAGCCTTTGCCGTGCACCACCTCGTCGTGCGAAATCGGCAGCACGAAATTCTCGTGGAACGCGTACCACAGCGAGAACGTCAGCTCGTCGTGATGGTACTTGCGATGCACCGGGTCCTGCTTCATGTAGCCCAGCGTGTCGTGCATCCAGCCCATGTTCCACTTCATGCCGAAGCCGAGGCCGCCGAGATAGTTCGGGCGCGACACCTGCGGCCAGGCGGTGGATTCTTCCGCGATGGTCTGCGTGTCCGGGTAGTCGCGATACAGCGTCTCGTTCAGGAACTGCAGGAACGAGATCGCCTCCAGGTTCTCGCGGCCGCCGTGGCGGTTGGGGATCCATTCGCCGTGCTTGCGGCCGTAGTCGAGATACAGCATGGAGGCGACCGCGTCGACGCGCAGGCCGTCGGCGTGATACTTGTCGAGCCAGAAGCGCGCGCTCGAGGCGAGGAAGGAGCGCACTTCGTTGCGGCCGTAGTTGAAGATCGCGCTCGCCCAGTCGGGATGGTGGCCCTGCCGCGGGTCGGCGTGCTCGTACAAGTGCGAGCCGTCGAAGAAGCCCAGGCCGTGCTGGTCCCACGGAAAGTGCGACGGCACCCAGTCGAGGATCACGCCGATGCCGGCCTGGTGCAGCGTGTCGACGAAGTGCATGAAGTCCTGCGGCGTGCCGTAGCGCGTGGAGGGCGCAAAGTAGCCCGTCGTCTGGTAGCCCCACGAGCCGTAGAACGGGTGCTCCATGATCGGCAGCAGCTCGACGTGCGTGAAGCCCATGCGCTTGCAGTAGTCGGCGAGCTGCGGCGCGAGGTCGCGGTACGAGAGCACCTGGTCCGGGTTGTCCGGCGAGCGGCGCCAGGAGCCCAGATGCACCTCGTAGATCGACCACGGCGCATCGAGCGCGTTGCGATACTTGCGCTCGGCCATCCAGGCGCCGTCGTGCCACTCGTAGGCGAGATCCCAGACCATCGAGCCGGTGCGCGGCGGCTCCTCGGCGCGAAACGCGTAGGGGTCGGCCTTGTCTACCTTGTAACCGGCATTGCGGGAAACGACGTGAAATTTGTACACGCTGCCCGGCTTGGCCTCGGGCACGCGGAGCTGCCAGATGCCCGAGTCGCCCGTCGCCTTCATCGGGTGCGTGCGCGAATCCC
>VBCP01000627.1 GCA_005888925.1 Betaproteobacteria bacterium
TTCCCCTCGGCGCGACCTGGGACGGCGCCGGGGTCAATTTCGCGCTGTTCTCCAAGCATGCCGAGCGGGTTGAATTGTGCCTGTTTGACCCGCGCGGGCGCCGCGAGCTCGAGCGCGTCGAGCTGCGCGAGCGCACCGACTTCGTCTGGCACTGCTATCTCCCCGACGCCCGCCCGGGGCTCTTGTACGCCTACCGCGTGCATGGGCCGCAGGAGGGCGCTCACCGCTTCGATCCGGCGAAGCCGCTGCTCGACCCGTACGCGAAGCTGATCCAGGGGAAGATCAGCGCGGGCCTCGGCCGCAGCCAGGTGGTCGACACCGCGTTCAGCTGGGGCGACGACCGCGCGCCCCGCACGCCATGGCGCGACACGGTGATCTACGAGCTGCACGTCAAGGGCTTCACCCAGCGCCATCCCGACGTGCCCGAGCAGCTGCGCGGCACCTACGCGGGGCTCGCCAGCCTGCCGGTGATCGAGTACCTGAAGCGCCTCGGCGTCACCGCGATCGAGCTCCTGCCGGTGCAGGCCTTCGTCGACGAGCGGCGCCTCGTGCAGCACGGCCTGCGCAACTACTGGGGCTACAACGCGATCGGCTTCTTCGCCCCCGAGATGCGCTACTCAGCCAGCGGCAGCCTCGGCGAATTCAAGACCATGGTGAAGGCGCTGCACGAGGCCGGGCTCGAGGTGATTCTGGACGTCGTCTACAACCATACCGGCGAGGGCGACCACGGCGGGCCGACGCTCGCTTTCCGCGGCCTGGACAACTCGATCTACTACCGCCTCGATCCGGGCAATCCGCGGCGCTACCTCAACTTCACCGGCACCGGCAACAGCTTCAACTCGAGCCACCGCGTGGTGCTGGGGCTCGTCATGGACAGCCTGCGCTACTGGGTGCAGGAGATGCACGTCGACGGCTTTCGCTTCGATCTCGCGCCGACGCTCGCGCGGAACAGCGCACAGGCCTTCGACAGGAACGGCGCCTTTCTCTCCGCGATCCGCCAGGATCCGGTGCTCGCGCGCGTGAAGCTGATCGCCGAGCCCTGGGATCTCGGCGAGGGCGGCTACCAGCTCGGCAACTTCCCGCCGGGCTGGGTCGAGTGGAATGACAAATACCGCGACGCAGTCCGTGCCTTCTGGAAAGGCGAGCCGGGCGTGGTCGGCGAGCTCGCCTCGCGCCTCGCCGGCTCGAGCGACATCTTCCAGCGCGCCGGGCGCAGCCCGAGATCGAGCATCAACTTCGTCACCACGCACGACGGCTTCACGCTGCAGGACCTCGTGAGCTACGAGCGCAAGCACAACGAGGCCAACTTCGAGGCGAACCGCGACGGCAGCGACAACAATCGCAGCGCGAACTACGGCGTCGAGGGACCGACGGACGACCCGGCGATCGCCGCGCTCCGTGCCCGGCAGAAGCGCAACCTGCTCGCGACGCTTTTGTTCTCGCAGGGGCCGCCGATGCTCGTCGCGGGCGACGAGTTCGGGCGCACGCAGCAGGGCAACAACAACGCGTACTGCCAGGACAACGAGCTTGCGTGGCTTGACTGGGAGGGCGCTGACGCCGAGCTCATCCAATTCATGCGCGAGCTGATTACGCTGCGCAAACTGCATCCCGCATTTCGGCGGCGCAGCTACCCGAAGCCCGAGGACGTGACCTGGCTCGCGCCGCAGGGCAGCGCGATGACGCAGGCCGATTGGACGAACTCGGAGACGCGCGCGTTGGGGATGCTGCTCCTCGGCAAGCAGCTCGCCGAGCGCGACGACCGCGGCGCGCCGGTCGAAGACGACGACCTCCTGCTGCTGCTCAACGCGGGCGAAGACGCGGTCGAGTTCGCGCTGCCGGGCGCCGGGTGGCAGCCCCTCCTCGATACCGCCACGCCGGGGCGTGGCGTGGCTAATCCCTACTTCCTGCGGCCGCGCTCGCTCGCGCTGCTCGTCAAAGCCAGGTAGACAGTCCCATCTCGAACGGATGGGTGAGGAGCTCGTGCCGCGGGTAGATGCGGATGTGGTAGTCGAGCCGGCCGGCGAGCCCTGGCCTGAGATCCAGCCGGTAACGCTGCTCGCCGTGCTCGCCCGGCCCGGCGGGCGCGAGCTCGTGGCTGTGCGATAGCGGCGCTGCCTCGCGCAGCGCGCGCGTCAGCAGCAGCTCCACGCAGACATCGGCCGGCGAGAGGCCGTTGAGTTTCACGCCGACCTCGACCGGCACCGTCTCGCCGAACTGGATGCGCTGCGGTGGTGTGTCGAGCCGCCGCAGCGCGACACCCGGCCAGGCCGTGCGCACGCGCGCCTTCCACGCCGCGATGGTTCTCGCCGCCTCATAGCCGTTCTCGGCGTAGCGCAGCCCCTGGCGCGCCGCCGGCAGGTAGTACTTCGACACGTACTCGCCGAGCATGCGCGAGGCGTCGTAGCGCGGCAGGAGCGAGGCCATCGCGCGCTTCGCCATGCGGATCCATTCCGCCGAATAGCCGCCTTCGGCGCGCCGGTAGTACTGCGGCACCACGCTGTCCTGCAGGAGCTCGTACAGCGTGCGCGCCTCCTCGCGGTCGCGCCGGTGCTGGTCGAGCTGCGGCGAGGCGGGCTTGATGCCCCAGCCGTTCTGGCCGTCGTAGCCCTCGTCCCACCAGCCATCCAGGATCGAGAGGTTGATGACGCCATTCATGCCCGCCTTCATCCCCGACGTGCCCGAGGCCTCGAGCGGATGCACCGGATTGTTGAGCCACACATCGACGCCGGACACGAGACGCCGCGCGATGTGCAGGTCGTAGCCCTCGATGAACAGCAGGCGTCCCTGGAACTCCTCCTGGCCCGCCATGTGCACCAGTGTGCGGATCAGCTCCTGCCCGGGCTCGTCGGCGGGATGCGCCTTGCCGGCGAAGAGGAACACCACCGCGCGATCCTTGTCGCCGACGATGCGCCGGAAATTGTCCAGATCGTTGAACAGCAGCGTCGCCCGCTTGTAGGTGGCGAAGCGCCGCCCGAACCCGATCGTGAGGGTGTGGGGCTTCGCGGGATCGCAGTAGCGCAGCAGGCGCTCGAGGTGCGACTCGCTGCCGTGGTTGCGCAGGTGCTGGCGCGAGATGCGATGG
>VBCP01000149.1 GCA_005888925.1 Betaproteobacteria bacterium
GCCCGCGGTCCAGGTGCCGAACCAGCCGGAGGGCAGTGTCAGGTTGACGTCCACGCCCTCGTAGTCGAGGTCCTTGATGCGCTCGGCGGGATCGTGATCTCCGCGCGCCGAAGGCTCGCGCTCGCGCTTCGCGCCGGTGAAGCCCGCCATGTAGCCGCCCCTGTCCGGCTCTGCCTGCGCGGTGCCGAGCTTGCGCAGGTAGCGGCGCTGGCCTTTCGTGTACACCGGATAGCCCTTGCTCTTCGCGCGATGCATCCGCGAGCTTCGCTTTCTCCGCGGCGGAGAGGTAGCGCTCGAGCACATCCATGTAAGGCCCGACGTGCGCGTCGGAATCGAAAATCCTGAATCCGTTTCGCGCCATGCCGCATTCTAGTGAGGTATACATTGCGCGTGACCCGCCTGTTCGCATGCCTGTTGCTGGCTGTTTCACCGCTTGTTTCACACCTAGCGACGGCGCAGGCCTATCCCGCGAAACCGATTCGGCTCGTGGTCGGCCTCGCGCCCGGCGGCGCAACCGACATCATGGCGCGCACGCTCGCTCCCGCGCTGGGCGAGGAGCTCGGCCAGCCGGTGGTGGTCGACAACCGGCCGGGCGCCGCGGGATCGATCGGCGCGGCGAGCGCCGCCAAGGCGCCGCCGGACGGCTACACGCTGTTTCTCGCCTCGAGCAGCTTCACGTCCAACGCAGTGCTGCAGCAGAACGGCAGCTACGATCCGCTAGCCGATTTCGAGCCGATCACCAACATCGCCTCGGCGCCCTTCCTGCTCGTGGTGCGCAACTCATTGCCGGTGAGCTCGGTGCAGGAGCTCATCGCCTACGCGAAAAGCCATCCGGGAAAGCTGAACTACGCCTCGAGCGGCATCGGCAGCACCGCGCATCTTTCCGGCGAGTTCCTCAAGCGCGCCGCCGGCATCGAGATGACGCACATCGTCTACCGCGGCGCGGGTCCGGCGCTCGCCGACGTGCTTGGCGGACAGGTCGACATGATGTTCGCCAGCATCGTCTCATCGTTGCACCACGCGAAGAGCGGCAAGCTCAAGGCGCTCGGCGTCACCTCGGCGCAGCGCTCGGCCGCGGTGCCGGAATTTCCGACGGTCGCCGAAGCTGGCGTGCCGAGCTTCGAGATGACCGGCTACTTCGGCCTGCTCGCGCCGGCGCGCACCCCGCCAGGGATCGTCGCCACCGTGCATTCGGCAGTGCAGCGCGCGATTAGGCGGCGCGACGTGGTCGAGCGCATCGCGGCCGATGGCGCGGAGCCCGACGGCTGCACGCCGGCCGAGCTGCGCGCACTGCTCGAGAAGGACATGAAAAGCATCGCCGAGATCACGCGCGGCGCGAACATCCAGCGATGAAGCCCCGAATTATTTCTTCGGCCGCGAGAAGACTTCTTTGAAGGCGTCCCACATCCTGGAGAAGAGGCCGCCTTCGGGCACGGTGACGTCGTAGGACACGACGCGCTGCGCCGTGCCCTCGCCGCCCACGGGGCGGTATTCGAGACGCAGCTTTTCCTCGCCGCTGCGCACCGGGGTGAAATACTGGCCCTCGGCGTCCGGCGGACCCTCGAGCACGATCCGCAGGATCTCGGGCTCCACGCGGCGCCACTCGTAGGCGCCGGCGGGATCGTTCACGAGCGGGATTTGAAGACGCGCGCCGTGGTTCACGGTGACCGCGCCGCCCGCTTCGTCGGCGACCACCGTCTTCGGCGCATGTGGGTCGCCCCAGCGCGAGGCGCATCCCGCCAATGCGAAGATCAGGAGCACGGCGAACCTCATGCCGCCGCCGGCTGCAGCGCCTGCCGTTCCGCGTCGATCAGTCTTCCGAGCGTGCGCCGGAAATGCGCGAGCGGCGCGTCGGAGACGATGGCGTTCATCTTGAAGCCGGGATCGGCATCGAGCACCTCCTGCTGGCCCTCGATGATGAACTTGTCCTCGAGGAAGCCTTCGATCAGGCTCTTGTTGAGCGACAGCGCGATGGTCGGATCGTCGAGGTCGTAGTCGTGCAGGTAATCCCAGAAGAAGTGCGTCGAGCGCCGCGTCTCCGGCGTGAAGAACTGGCAGTTGCGGTACTGCCTGGCGCCTTGCAGGTTGCCCTTCTCGGCGCCCGAGCCCGCCGGCGAGAACAGCGTCTCCATGAAGAAGGCGCCCGGCACGTACATCCGCGCGATGTTGCGCCGGTCGACCTTGCCGGCGTTTCTCACCACCTTCTTGTGGAAGGGCGGCGCGTCGGCGTCCATGTGCCAGCGCTCGACGCGGAAGCCGTCCTCGAGACG
>VBCP01000150.1 GCA_005888925.1 Betaproteobacteria bacterium
CGGCACCGAGGATCTGGGTCAGGGACTGCGCGCTTTCTTCCAGCTCGAGAGCGCGGTGAACTTCGACAACGGCACGAGCTCCGGCTTCTGGGCCTCGCGCAACTCCGGCGTCGGCCTGCAAGGCGGCTGGGGGCAGGTGCTCCTCGGCGAATGGGACTCGCCGTACAAGTTCTCCACCAGCCGCATCGACCCGACGGGCAACACCGGCATCGCCGCTTACACCGGCATTCTCGGCAGCACCGGCAGCATCACCGCGGGGCAGGGCGGCAGCACCTTTGCCGAGCGCGCGAGCTTCGATCGGCGCGTGCAGAACGTCGTGCAGTACTGGACGCCGAACTGGCGCGGCCTCACCGGCCGCGTGGCATATGGTACGGGCGACACCAACGTCGGCTCCACCGCCACCGGGGTAAGCGAAGCGAGCAATCTCAGGCCCGCGCTCTACGCCGGCAGCGTGGCGTATGAGGCCGGGCCGCTCTATGCAACCGCGGCCTACGAGCGTCACAAGGACTTCCAGCCGCTCAACACGCTGCTCGGCGCGGCCGCCTCGAGCGGCAAGGATGACGCCTGGAAAGGCGGCATCCAGTATGGGTTCCTCAACAACACCGCGAGCATCGGCGGCATCCTCGAGCACCTGAAGTACCAGGCTGACGACATCAACGGCCTCGGCGCCCTCGAGCGCAAGGTGACCAACTGGTATCTCGTGGGAAAGTACCAGGCGGGACCGCACGCGATGGCGCTCTCCTACGGCCAGAAGGGCGAGGAGAAGCTCTCGGGAGCGGGCTTCTCGAACATCGCCGACAGCAAGGCGAAGCAGATCTCGGCGCGCTACGGCTATTCGCTGTCGAAGCGCACGCAGCTCTACGCGATCGCGACGCGCATCTCGAACGAGGCCAACGCCTTCCAGACCTTCGGCAACTCGCCGATCACGCCGACCACGTTGTTCCGCGACCCGGCACGCGGCGCCGATCCCACCGGCTTCGGCGGCGGCATCATCCACACGTTCTGAACGACCAAAATCCGCCTGGGCCAGCGGCTCAGGCGGATTTTTTTTCGCGATTGATTTGCACCACGCCGTAGACCGGCGGGACCTTCGCTTCGCGCTCCTTGCGGATGCGCTCGAAGGTCTTTCTCACGTCGGTCGCGTGGCTCGGCACGTAGCGGAAGGAGCGGTCGAGAATGCTCTTCATGGCTTGGGAATAAAGCGGCCCCGCCACATCAGGGATTGTTCAAGGGGAGAGGGGGAGGAGAGGAGAACACCCCTGAACTGCCGTGGCGAGGCCGGAAACATGAACGCAGTGTGGCGCCCGATGCCTTCAGGCAAATTGCAATACGCGGACGGAGCGTTACAGGTGCAACAGTTCGGCTAAGGCGCTCGCCGTTTCCCTGGACTGCACCGGCTTCTTGAGGATGCGGCCCACGCCGGCGGCGTGCGCGCGCTCGCTCATCATCGGCCCGACATAGCCGCTCACGAGGACCACCGGCAGGTCGGGACGCAACAGGCGCAGCCGCTGCGCCACCTCCGTGCCGGAGAGCCCCGGCATGACTTCGTCGGTGATCACGGCGTCGAAGCGCGACGGCGCCGCTTCGACCTCGGCGAGCGCGTCGCGGCCGTTGGAGAAGCCCACGGCCTCGTATCCCAGCCGCGAAAGCACTTCGGTCGTCACGGCCACGAGCGGCGCTTCGTCGTCGATCACCAGGATGCGCTGGCCTTTGCCGCGTGGGGCGGGAGGCTTCTCTTCTTCTGCCGGAGCGATCGCGCCATCGACGCGCGGCAGATAGATCGTGAAGCTGCTGCCCTGACCAACGCGGCTCGACACGTCGATGGTGCCGCCCGAATCGCTCACGATGCCATAAACGAGCGACAGGCCGAGGCCGGTGCCTTTGCCGACTTCCTTGGTGGTGAAGAACGGCTCGAAGATGCGCGCGATCGTCGCCTCATCCATCCCGGCGCCGGTATCGGCGACGGAAAGCTGTGCGCGCGTGTCCACCGCCTCGAGCGTGACGCGCAGCGTGCCCTTGCCCGCCATCGCCTGGATCGCGTTGGTGCAGAGGTTCATCAGCACCTGGTGGAGCTGCGTCGCGTCGCCCACCACGTTCACCGCTGCAGTTGGCACATTGCCCTCGAGCAGGATTCCGGGCGGGAGCGACCCGCGCACCAGGTCGAGGGTCTCGGCGACCACGCGACCCAGGTCCACCGGAGCACGCTCGCCGCGCTGGCTGCGGCTGTAGGCCAGGATCTGATCGACCAGGCCCCGCGCGCGGTTGGCGGCGGTGAGGACGTTCTTTGCGTAGCGCTTGAGCGAGCCCTCCGGCGTCTGCTCGGCGAGCATCTCGCTATAGCCGATGATGCCGCCGAGGATGTTGTTGAAGTCGTGCGCGATGCCGCCGGCGAGCCGCCCGACGGCCTCCATCTTCTCGGCCTGGCGCAGCCGCTGCCCGAGGCGCGCGCGCTCCTCCTCCGCGGCCTTGCGCTCGGTGATGTCGCGGAAATTGACGACCACCGCGCCGACGCTCGGCTCGTGCAGCAGATTGGTGGCCGTCTTCTCGATCCAGCGCCACGAGCCGTCCTTGTGTCGCATCCGCAGCTCGTAGGTGGTTGTGAGTCCCGGCGTCTCGCGGAGGCGCGCCTTCCATTTTTCGGTCAGCGCCCGATCATCCGGGTGCACACAGTCGGCCATCGCCTTGCCGCGCAGTTCCTCGAGCCCGTAGCCCATTACTCGCTCGACGGCGGGACTCGCGTAGAACACGTCCTCGTCGTCGGGATTCACGAGCAGCACGGCGTCGGAGCTCTGCTCGATCATGGCGTGAAAGCGGCTCCACTTGCGCTTGAAATACTCCTCGCGCCGCGCGAGCCGCCATACCGCCGCGGCCAGCAGCGCGAGCATCGCTCCGGAGGTGATGACCCAATGGACCTGCCAGATCGCGCCGGCGACGTTGATCGCGACGAGCCCCGCCCCGAGCAGGACGAGCCCGCGGACGAGCGACAGGGTTTTAGCGCGCGGCGGCAGAGCTGACCAGTTCGGCCACGGCCTGGAGAAACTCGCGCCGCTGCACCGGCTTCGCGAGCGCGCGGTTGGCGCCGGCGGCGATGGCGTTGTCTCCGCACATGCCTCGGAGGACTTTTCCCACCATGCAGCGCGGGCCCGAGTCGAAATTGCCCGAGACGGCGAGAATCGCGACTCCCGGGGCCACCTGCCTGATCTCGGCGATCGCCTCTTCGCCGCAGGGGCCTGGCATGAACATGTCGGTGACCACCACCGCCGGCTGGTGAAGCTTGACCTGCTCCATCGCGTGCTCGCAATCCGCGGCCTTGACCACGTGGTAGCCCGCGGCCTCGAGCCAGTCCGCCATCAGATCGCGCATGATCTCGTCGTCGTCGATGACGAGGACGGCGGGCGCGGCTTGCGGTTTGGCGGCGGGGTTCACGGGCGCATTTTGGCTCGGTTCGGGAAGGCTGTGGATAACTTACCCTAGGTGGGCCCTCAGTGTTTCAGCTGTAACGGACCCAGGCACCCGGACTAGTTCCAGCCGCCGCCGAGCGCCCGGACGAGAGCCACCGTGCTCTGGTACTGGGCCGAGCGCACCTGCAGCGCCTGGCGCCGGTTGCGCAGTTCGCTTCTCTGCGCGTCCAGGAGATCGAGCTGGCTGACGTAGCCGTTGCGGTAGCGCACCTCGGAGAGCGCGGTCGAGCGCGAAGCGGAGGCCACGGCGCGCCCCTGCGCTTCGGCCTGCTCCTCAAGCAGCGCGCGCGCGGCGAGCTGGTCCTCGACGTCCTTGAAAGCGACGAGCACCTGCTCGCGGTAGCGCGCGAGCGCGATGTCGAAGTCCGCGCCTGCCGACTGGATGCCGGCGTTGCGCCGCCCGCCGTCGAAGAGCGGCAGCGCGCCCAGCAGTCCGATGCCCCAGGCGCGCGAGGACCACTTGTAGAGGTCCGACAAGTCGGTCGAGGCGTAGCCGCCGGTGGCGGTGAGCGCGAAGCTCGGGAACCACGCCGCCTTGGCGACACCGACGCGCGTCTGCGCCGCAAGGAGCGAGTTCTGCGCCGCGGAGATGTCCGGACGCCGCGTGAGAATGGTGCTCGGCACGCCGGCCGGAATCGCCGGCAGGAGCGTGGTCCATTCCCCGACGTCGACGGTAAAGGTCGAGGCGGGCTCGCCCACCAGCACGGCGAGCGCATGCTCAAGCTCGGCGCGCTGGCGGTCGAGCGCGATGGCATCCGACTCGGTCGCGGCGACTTCGGTGCGCGCTCTCGCCACGTCCAGCTCGGCGACGTCTCCTGCGCGCCAGCGGCGCTCGGTCAACGCAAGCGTTTCGCGGTACGCGCCCACGGTGCTGCGCACCAGTGCGCGTTCGCGGTCGAGCGCGCGCAGCGCGAGATAGGTCTGCGCCACCTCGGCCTGCACCAGGAGCCGGGCGCTCTGCAGCAGTCCTTCGCTCGCCTGCGCGTCGAGCCGCGCGGCGTCGCTCGCCTGGCGCAGGCGGCCGAAGAGATCCACCTCGTACGAAAGGTCGACGCCGGTGCTGAACAGGCTGCGCGCCGGGCCGCCGACGCCGTTGACGATGCCGCCGGCGCGCTGGGCGCCGGCGTTGGCATCGACCTGCGGTGCGCGTGCGGCGTCCGTGGCGCGCACGAAGGCGCGCGCCTGGGTGAGCCGCGCGGAGGCGACGCGGATGCTGGTATTGCCGCGGTCGGCGCGCGTGATGAGCTCGTCGAGCGCGGGGTCGGAAAACGCCTTCCACCAGTCGCCGCGCGGCTGCGCTACGGCCGGGGCGGCGACGGCAAAGCTGCCTCCCTCGCGAAAGCTTTGCGGCGTCGGCGGAAGCTTCTCGGCGTCGATCTTCGGCAGCGAGGCCGCGCAGCCCGCGAGCAGGGTAACCAGGAAAACGAGTGCCAGTCTCATGACGCGTCCTTGTCGAGCGGCGCCGCTGGCAGCGGCTTGATGCCGCCGCCGCCGGCAAAGGCCTCGGTGTGGTGCGGAATCTCGCCGTGCTGCTTGAGCGGCCGGTTGCCCGTCATCGCCCGCAAGAGCACGTAGAACACCGGCGTGAGGAAGATGCCGAAGGCGGTGACGCCGATCATCCCGGAGAACACCGCGATGCCCATCGCCCGGCGCATCTCGGCGCCGGCGCCGACCGAGAAGGCGAGCGGCAGCACGCCCATCACGAAGGCGATCGAGGTCATCAGGATCGGCCGCAGCCGCAGCCGCGCCGCCTCGATCGCGGCCTCGACCGGCGTCTTCCCGGCGAACTCGAGCTCGCGCGCGAATTCGACGATCAGGATCGCGTTCTTCGCGGCGAGGCCGACCAGCACCATGAAGCCGATCTGCGTGAAGATGTTGTTGTCGCCGTGCGTGAGCCACACGCCGGTCAGCGCGGCGAGCAGGCCCATCGGCACGATCAGGATGATGGCGATCGGCAGCGCGAGGCTCTCGTAGAGCGCGGCGAGCACCAGGAACACGAGCAGGATGGCGAGCGGGTAGACCCAGATCGCCGAGTTGCCGGCGAGGATCTCCTGGTAGGTGATCTCGGTCCACTCGTAGCCGATGCCCGGCGGCAGCGTCTCGGCGGCGATGCGCTCGATCGCGTCCTGCGCCTGCCCCGAGGAAAATCCGGGCGCGTTGCGGCCGCTGATGTCGGCGGCGAGAAAGCCGTTGTAGCGGATCGCGCGCTCCGGCCCGAAGCTCGGCTTCACATTCAAGAGCGCCGAGAGCGGCACCATCTCGCCGGAGTTGGAGCGCACTTTCAAAAGCCCGATGTCCTCGGCGCGGGCGCGGTACGGGGCGTCGGCCTGCACGCGCACGGAGTAGGTGCGCCCGAACTTGTTGAAGTCGTTCACGTACAGGCTGCCCAGGTAAATCTGCATCGTGTCGAACACCTCGGTCACCGGCACGCCGAGCTGGCGCGCCCTCGTGCGGTCGAGGTCGGCGTAGACCTGCGGCACGTTCACCTGGTAGGTCGAGAACATGCCGGCGAGCTCGGGCGTCTGGTACGCCTTCATGAGGAACGCCTTGGTTGCCGCGTCGAGCGCCTCGTAGCCGAGCGATGCCCGGTCCTCGAGATAGAGCTTGAAGCCGCCGGTCGTGCCGAGGCCCTGCACCGGCGGCGGCGGGAAGATGACGATGAAGGCGTCGGGAATGGCGGCGAATTGCTTGTTGAGGCTGCCGGCGATCGCGCCGCCGCTCAACGCCGGGCTTTTGCGCTCGTCGAACGACTTCAGCGCCGCGAACACGATGCCGGAGTTCGAGCTGTTGGTGAAGCCGTTGATCGACAGGCCCGGGAAGCCGACCGCGTTCTCCACCCCGGGCTGCTTCATCATGATGTCGCCCATGCGTCGCATCACGTCCTCGGTGCGGTCGAGCGTGGCGCCGTCCGGGAGCTGCGCGAAGCCGATCAGGTACTGCTTGTCCTGGGTCGGCACGAAGCCGTCGGGCACCTTGTTGAAGAGGAACGCCGTGGCGCCGAGCAGCACCACGTAGACGCCCATCATCAGCGCCTTGCGCGAGAGCACGCCGCCGAGGCTCGCGCTGTAGGTGCGCGTGCCGGCGCCGAAGATGCGGTTGAAGCCGCGGAACAACCAGTTCTTCGGCCGGCCGTCGTGCGGCTTGAGCAGCAGCGCCGCGAGCGCGGGCGAGAGCGTCAGCGAGTTGATCGCCGAGATCACGGTCGAGATGGCGATCGTCAGCGCGAACTGGCGGTAGAACTGGCCCGAAAGGCCGCTGATGAAGGCGAGTGGCACGAATACCGCGACCAGCACCGCGGCGATGGCGATGATCGGGTTGGTCACCTCTTTCATCGCCCGGTAGGTGGCTTCGCGCGCCGACAGGCCCGCCGCGATGTTGCGCTCGACGTTCTCCACCACGACGATGGCGTCGTCGACGACGATGCCGATCGCCAGCACCAATCCAAACAGGGTTAATGCATTTATGGAGAAGCCGAAAAGGTAGAGGAGCGAGAAGGTGCCGACGATCGACACCGGCACCGCGACCAGCGGGATGATCGAGGCGCGCCAGGTCTGCAGGAACAGGATCACCACCAGCACGACGAGCGCCACCGACTCGAACAGCGTGTGTACCACCGACTTGATCGAGGCGCGCACGAACTGCGTCGGGTCGTAGACGATCTGGTAGTCCACGCCGTCGGGCATGCTCTTCTTGATCTCCGCCATCGTGCGGCGCACGTCGTCCGAGATCTGCAGCGCGTTGGAGTTCGGCGCGGCGAAGATCGGCACCGCGACGGCGGGCTTGTTGTCGAGGAGCGAGCGCAGCGCGTACTCCGAGGCGCCGAGCTCGATGCGCGCGACGTCGCGCAGGCGCGTCACGGCGCCGTTCGGCTCCGTCTTGACGATGATGTCGCCGAACTCCTCCTCGCTACTCAGGCGCCCTTGCGCGTTGATCGAGAGCTGCAAGTCGATCTTCTCGGCGCCGGGGGAGGCGCCGACGACGCCGGCGGCGGCTTGCACGTTCTGCTCGCGGATCGCGCGTACCACGTCGTTCGCCGAGAGATTGCGCTCGGCGACCTTGCGCGGGTCGAGCCACACGCGCATCGAATAGTCGCCGGAGCCGAACAGCAGCACCTGCCCCACGCCCTCGATGCGCGCCAGGCGATCCTTGACGTTGAGCAGCGCGTAGTTGCGCAGGTACGTCATGTCGTAGCGCTCGTTGGGCGACACGAGGTGCACCACCATCGTGAGATCGACCGCGCTCTTCACCGTGGTGACGCCCAGGCGGCGCACTTCCTCGGGCAGGCGCGGCTCGGCCTGGGCGACGCGGTTCTGCACCTTCTGCTGCGCGAGATCCGGATCGGTGCCGAGCCTGAAGGTGACGGTGAGCGTCATCTGGCCGTCGGTCGTGGCCTGGCTCGACATATAGAGCATGCCTTCGACGCCGTTGATCTGCTCCTCGAGCGGCGTTGCCACCGTTTCCGCGATCACCTTCGGGCTCGCGCCGGGGTAGCTGGCGCGCACCACGATCGACGGCGGCACTACCTCGGGGTACTCGGAGATCGGCAGCAGGCGAAGCGAGATCAGGCCGCCGAGGAACAGCAGCACCGACAGCACGCCGGCGAAGATCGGCCGGTCGATAAAGAAACGGGACAGGTTCACGACGCGGCCGCCATCTGTGCGGGCTGCGGCGCCACCAGCGTGCCCGGCCGTATGCGCTGCAGGCCGTTGACGATGATCCGCTCGCCGGGCTTCAAGCCCGAGAGGACGATGCGCTGGCCGTTCGCCGTGCCGCCGAGCGTCACCTCGCGGTAGGCGGCCTTGCTGTCCTCGCCGACCACCATCACGAAGCGCTTGTTCTGGTCGGTGCCGATGGCGCGCTCGCTCACCAGCACGGCCGCCTCGCTCTTCCCGCGCCCCATCTGCAGCTTGACGAACTGCCCGGGGATCAGGCTGCCGTCCTGGTTGTCGAATACGGCGCGCACGCGCACCGTGCCGCTCCTGGTATTCACCTGGTTGTCGATGAGCTGGAGGCGGCCGTGCAGGTGCGTGCCGCCGTTGGTCACCGTTTCCGCCTCGACCGGGACATCACGCTGGCCTTCCTTCAGCGCGCGCAGCACGACGTGCTCATCGGCGTCGAAGCTGGCGTAGATCGGATTCACCGACACCAGCGTGGTGAGCACCGGCGCCCCGGGACCGGCCGCCACCAGGTTGCCGGCGGTGATCTCCCGCTTGCCGACGCGGCCGGCGACCGGCGCGCGCACTTGCGTGTAGCCGAGGTTGAGGCGCGCCGACTGCAGCGCCGCCTGCGCCGCGCGCAAGTTCGCGTCGGCTTCCTGCTCGGCATTGACGCGCTCGTCGAGCTCGCGCTGCGCGATCGCGCTTTCGGCCCACAGGCGCTGCGCGCGCTGGTGCTCGCTCTTCGCATAGGAGAGGCGCGCCTGCGCCGCGACCACCTGCGCCTGCGCGCGATCGACCTCGGCGGCGTAGGGATCGGGATCGATCGTCACGAGAAGCTCGTCGCGCTTCACCAGCGCGCCCTCGGTGAAATGCACCGACTTGACCGCCCCGGCGACGCGCGAGCGCACGTCGACGCGCTCGACCGCCTCCAGCCGCCCGGAAAACTCGTCCCACAGGCTGACGTTCGTCTCCTCGAGCGTCGCGACGGGGACCGGCGTGGCTGGCGGCGCCGCGGGCTGCGTCCCGGCGCTCAAGGGTTGCTGGTAGACCGCGCCGATCGTGAATGCAGCGAGCGCCGCGATCGTGGCGGCGGCGATGATCGGACGACGGTGCTTGAAGGAAAGGATATTCATGTTCGTTCTCCCCGAGGGTTACAGGATGAATACGCCGGCGTCGCTCACATGCACGCGCACGGGCTGGCCCGCCTGGAACTGGCGCGGGCCGGTATAGACGAGGTAGACGGTGCGGCCGTCGTCGAGCCGCACGACGACGCGGTCGCCGTAACTCGGCTCCGCATCGTCCTTTGGCTCGTCCGCCGGCGCGGCCGGATCGCCGAGCTCGACCGGCTGGACGTCCTCAATGACGCCCGGCGTCAGCTGGTTAAGGGCGCCGGGCGCATGCGTTTGCGTGCACGCGGCGAGGAACAAGGAAACCGCAATCAGAAAATATTTCATGCGACGCATGCTGCGGGCGCCGCATGGGCCGACCGTTTCACCCGCGGCGCGGCGGGTTACAGCTGTAACGACCGCGGTCTCTCGCGCACTTTCTGTGAACCCTGCGCCGCGGTATGCTGCGAGCGGCTGCACATCGACGTGTCCCCTCGCGAATCCCTCTGACCGGTAAGGAGCACCCCATGATCACCGACGAAGCCAAGATCCGCCGCGCTGCCACGCTGAAGACGCCCAGCGACCTGGGAAGCGACGCCACTCGAGACCTTTCGGGCGCGCTGAACGTGCTGCTCGCAGACCTCTTCGCGCTGTACCTGAAGACCAAGAACTTCCACTGGCACGTGTCGGGCCCGCACTTCCGCGACTATCACCTGCTGCTCGACGAGCAGGCGGACCAGATCTTTGCGATCACCGACACCGTGGCCGAGCGGGTGCGCAAGCTCGGCGGCAACACGCTGCGATCGGTCGGCCAGATCAGCCGCCTGCAGCGCGTATCGGACAACGATGCCGACTTTGTTTCGCCGCTCGACATGCTTGCGGAGCTGCGCGACGACAACAAGCGGCTCGCGGCGCACATGCGCGAGACGCACGGCGTATGCGACGAACGCGGCGATGTCGCCACCGCGAGCCTGCTCGAAGTGTGGATCGACGAGGCCGAAAAGCGCGTCTGGTATCTGTTCGAGGCCAGCCGCCGGGGCGATGAACCGGGACGCTAGATGACTGCAAGAACGTTCGAGCTCGCCGTCGCGGTCGATCCGCGCGACCACAATCTGGGCGCATCGCACGCGCCGGTGACCGTCGTCGAGTACGGCGATTTCGAGTGCCCCAACTGCAAGCAGGCGGCGCCCGCGGTGAAGCTGTTGCTCGAACGCTTTCCCGGCCGCGTGCGCCTGGTGTGGCGGCATTTTCCGCTCGAGGAAGTGCATCCGCACGCCCTGCATGCGGCCCTCGCCGCCGAAGCGGCGGCCGGGCAGGACAAGTTCTGGCCGATGCACGACCTGCTGTTCGAGAATCCGCACCATCTGAAGCTGCCGCAGCTGCGCAGCTACGCCGAGCGGCTCGAGCTCGACATGGTGCGCTACGACGCCGACATGGCCGACACGGTGTACTTGCAGCGCGTGCGCGAAGACATCGAGGGCGGCAGAGCGAGCGGCGTGCGTGGCACGCCGACTTTCTTCCTGAACGGCGCGGTCCAGGACGTTTCGTTCGGCCTGCAGCGCCTGTTTGAGAAGGTGCAAGCCGAACTGCCCCGCTGATGACGTTTGTAACGGGCTCTGGGCTTGCCCGACACACAGGCCAAACACGGGCGGCGCAGCCTGCAGTCATGAAAGCCAGCCCGCACCGCACAAATGAGCCGGCGCGCCTGCGCGCCGAGGCCGCGGTCGAGACGCACATGCGGGCGCTTTTCACCCGCCTGCCGATGCTCTGCGGCTTCGCGATGGCCGACGATCTCGACGTGACGAACGTCACGATACAGACCTGGCCCGGCTACATTGCTGGCGCCGACCTCTACGGCGAGATCGCGAACGCGGTGGTCGATCTCGTGGAGGAGCGGCCCGACGTCATCGAGCTCCTGCAAGGACGTACTTTCGCGCGCGCCTTCCACTGAGCGGCTGCCGTGGCCAGCCTCCAGGATCTCTTCGATCGCTTCGGCGTGGTGATCGTCTTCGTCAACGCGCTGCTGCACGAGCTCGCGGTGCCGATTCCGCTGACGCCGACCGTGCTGGTCGCCGGCGCGGCGAGCTCCGAGGTCGCTGCTTTTGCCGCGCTGGTAGCGGCCGTGGTCGCCGGCAGCGTCATCGGCAACGCCATTTGGTTCGCGGCAGGGCGACGCTTTGGCACGCCGGTGCTGAGCAAGCTTTGCCGCTTCTCGCTCTCGCCGGACAGCTGCGTCGCGCGTACTTCCGACGGCTTCGGCCGCTGGGGCGCCGCCTTGTTCATCATCGGCCGCTTCGTGCCCGGCGTTTCACTGGTCGCGCCGCCGCTCGCGGGCGCGCTCGGCATGCGCTGGTCGAAATTTCTCGCGCTCACCGCACTCGGCGCGACCGTGTGGGCCGTGGCGATCATCCTGATCGGCGCGGCGCTCCAGCGGGCGCTCGTCGCGCTGCTCGAGGCGCTCACCGCACTGCCCGCCGGCATCTGGGCCGCCGGGGGCATCCTGGTGCTCGGCTATGTGCTATGGCGCTTCATCGCGCGGCGGCGCGCGATGAAGGCGCTCGACGTGCCCAGGCTGGAGGTCGCGGAGCTGCGCTCGGCGATGCAATCGCCCGAGCCGCCGGTCGTGATCGACGTTCGCGGGAATACCATGCAGCAGATCCTCGCGCAGCGCATTCCCGGCGCGATCTCGCTCGCGCTGCAGGACCTCGAGCAGTATCCCCTCGAGCAACTCGCCCGGCGCAACGCCGTTCTGTATTGCAGCTGCCCTAACGAGGCGTCCGCCGCTGCCGGCGTGCGCATCCTGCACGGACGCGGGCATGCGAGCGCGCAGGCGCTGCGCGGCGGGCTGAAAGCATGGATCGGCGCCGGCTACGAAATCGAACTCTGTCGCGTTGGCGAGACTGATTTAGCATGCGCGGCATGAGTGAACTCAGGCGCGCAGGCGATCGCGGCCATGCCGAGCACGGCTGGCTCGAGTCCTACCACAGCTTTTCCTTCGCCGACTATCACGACCCCGAGCACATGGGCTACGGTCCGTTGCGCGTGATCAACGAGGACCGCGTGCAGCCGGGCACCGGCTTCGGCACGCACGGGCACCGCGACATGGAGATCATCACCTACGTGCTGGAGGGCGCGCTCGGCCACAAGGACTCGATCGGCAACGGCTCGACCATCGTGCCCGGAGACGTGCAGCGCATGAGCGCCGGCACCGGCGTGCGCCACAGCGAATACAACCACGAGAAGCAGGGCGTCACGCACTTCCTGCAGATCTGGATCGAGCCGAAGCGCAGCGGCATCGCCCCCTCGTACGAGCAGAAGCATTTTGACAGCGCCGAGAAGCGCGGCCGGCTGCGGCTGATCGCGTCATCCGACGGTCGCGAGGGCTCCGTCTCGATGAACCAGGACGCTTTTCTCTACGCCGGGCTGTTCGACGGCGACGAGCGCGCCCGGCTCGAGGTTCCCGCGGGCCGCAAGGGCTACGTCGGGAGCGGCGCGATCGAGATCGAGCGCGGTCACGGCGCCGAGGTGCTGGTGTTCGATTTGCCGAAGTAGTGGCTGACGTCCTGGTATTGCAGGCGCGGCTGCGCCCGGTCGGTCATCTCGAGGTGCGCCGCCTTCTTCCGGCCGCCAAACGGCAGGCCGTGGGGCCGTTCCTGTTCTTCGATCATTTCGGTCCCGAGGAATTCGAGCCGTTCAAGGGCGCCGATATCGGTCCGCATCCGCATATCGGGCTCTCCACGGTGACTTACCTGTTCGAAGGAAGCCTGGTGCATCGCGACAGCATCGGCTCCGTACAGCCGATCGAGCCGGGCGCGATCAACTGGATGACCGCGGGCCGCGGCATCGCACACTCGGAGCGCACGCCGCCCGAGCAGCGCCCGCTACGGCGTCGCGCTCACGGCTTGCAGCTCTGGGCCGGCATGCCCAAGGCACTCGAGGATGGTGAGCCCGGCTTCTCGCATACGGCGAGCTCGGCCATTCCCGCCGACGAGCGCGAGCGAGCGCAGGTGCGCGTCCTGGTCGGCAGAGCCTGGGGCATGGAATCGCCGGTGACGCCGGTTTCCGAAACGCTGTATCTCGACATCTCGCTTCCTGCGGGTGGCCGGCTGGAGATTCCCGCGCTCGCTCAGGAGCGGGCGCTGTACGCGGTCGATGGCACCTACCAGCTCGAGGGCAAGCGCATCGCGCCTTACGCGATGGCGGTGCTGCCGGCCGGCGATACGGTGCGCGTGGAGGCGGAAACGCCCGCGCGGGTCATGCTGATCGGCGGCGAGCCGCTCGACGGGCCGCGCTTCATCTGGTGGAACTTCGTGTCCTCGAAACGGACTGGGTGCCGCTGCCGAACTCCTCGCTGCCGCTTTAGGCTGCGGCTGCGCCGTCTTCTAAGCAGCGCGACGAGGTGCTATGTTGGCACCTCCCCCGAGGAGCAATTCCATGGCCAAGCCCGACAAGGACGCATCCGTACTCGCGCATATTCAGACTCTGGTCGCTGAAGAGCACCGCCTCTTCGAACGCGGCGAGCTCTCGGCCGACGAGAGTCATCGCTTAGCCGCGCTCCAGGCAGAGCTCGATCAGTACTGGGATCTCCTGCGCCAGCGGCGCGCGCTGCGCGAGTTCGGCAACGATCCGGCGCAGGCGCATGAGCGCGCCGCGGACGTCGTGAAGAAGTACATCGGCTGATGGAGTGCGCCCATCTCGGTTCCGTGAAGACGGACAAGCCCCGCGCCAAGGGTAGTGATGCGGGCTGCGAGGAATGCCTGAGGTTGGGTGACAGCTGGGTGCACCTGCGCCTGTGCCGAACCTGCGGCCACGTCGGCTGCTGCGATGAGTCGAAGAACAAGCACGCCACCAAGCACTATCACGCGACCCAGCACCCGATCATCACTTCGCTCGAGCCCGGCGAGGGCTGGAGCTGGTGCTACGTCGATGAACTCGCGATGGAGCTCGCATGACCGATCTGGTTTCCCCGACGCGGGAGGCGCGCCAGGCGCAGATGTTCCCGGTGCTCGCCGCGGACGAGATCGCGCACATGCGCCGCTTCGGCTCGCCGCGGCGCTTCGCCGACGGCGAACGCGTCTTCGAGACCGGCAGACCGGGCCGCGGCGTCGTGCTGGTGCTCACGGGAGCGATACGGGTCACCGGACGCGATGGGCACGGGCACGATTTCGTGGTGGTGGATCACGGCCCGGGGTCGTTCTCAGGCGAAGTGAGCCAGCTCTCGGGCAAACCGTCCTTCGTCGACGGCGTGGCAATGGGCGACACCGAGACGATCGAGATCGATACCGAGCGGCTGCACGCGCTGCTGATCGCCGAGGCCGGGCTCGGCGAGAAGATCATGCGCGCGATGATCCTGCGCCGCGTGGCGCTGATCGAGACCGGCGCGGGCGGGCCGGTGCTGATCGGCGCCGAGTCTTCGCCCGACGTCGCGCGGCTGCGCAGCTTCCTCAGCCGCAACGGCATTCCCCATCTGCTGCTCGATCCGGCGAACGACGCCGATGCGCGCGCGTTCATCGAGCGCTATGCGCCCGCGCCCGATCAGCTGCCGCTCGCGGTGTGTCCCAACGGCGAGGTGCTGCGCAATCCGGGCGAAAGCGAGCTCGCGCGCTGCATCGGCATGCTGGATGCCGGAGATCCCGATGCGGTGTACGACGTCGCCATCGCCGGCGCCGGTCCCGCCGGCCTCGCCGCGGCGGTGTATGCCGGCTCGGAGGGGCTGTCGGTGCTGGTGGTCGACGCGCGCGCCTTCGGCGGGCAGGCGGGCGCGAGCATGCGCATCGAGAACTACCTCGGCTTTCCGACCGGCATCTCCGGCCAGGCGCTCGCCGGGCGCGCCTATACGCAGGCGCAGAAATTCGGCGCGCGCATGCTGATTCCCATGGAGCTCTTGCGCCTCGATTGCGAGCGCTCGCGCGAGGACGAGCCGATGCTGCTGCAGCTCGCCGACGGGCGCGCGGTGCGCAGCCGCAGCGTCGTGATCGCCACCGGCGCGCGCTACCGCCGCCCGGATTGCGCCAATCTCAAGGCGATGGAAGGCCGCGGCGTCTGGTACTGGGCTTCGCCGATCGAAGCGCGCATGTGCGCCGGCGAGGAAGTGGTGCTGGTCGGCGGCGGCAACTCCGCCGGACAGGCCGCGGTTTTCCTTTCTGCGCATGCCGCGAAGGTGTGGATGCTGGTGCGCGGCGCGGGCCTCGCCGCGAGCATGTCGAAATACCTGATCGATCGCATCGAAGCGACGCCGAACATCGAGCTCCTGACGCGCACCGAGATCATCAGCCTGACCGGCTCGCGGCAGTCCGGCGTCGAGTCGGTCACCTGGCGCAACCGCGACTCGGGGCAGAAGGAGACGCGGCCGATCCGCCACGTCTTCATGTTCCTCGGCGCAGACCCGAGCACAGGGTGGCTGAAGGATTGCGACGTCGCGGTCGACGACAAGGGTTTCGTCACGACCGCGCACGAGCCTTCGCTTCCGCTGCAGACCAGCGTGCCGGGCGTGTTCGCGATCGGCGACGTGCGCGCCGGCTCGGTCAAGCGCGTCGGCGGCGCCATCGGCGAGGGCGCCGCGGTGGTGGCGCAGATCCACGCCTTCCTTTCGCGCCCGAGCACTACGGCGCGAGCGGCTCTTCTTCCATCAGCGCAATCTGCTCGCGCAGCTCCAGTATCCGGTCCTGCCAGTAGCGCTGCGTATTGAACCAGGGGAACGCGGCCGGGAACGCCGGATCGTCCCAGCGCCGCGCGATCCACGCCGAGTAGTGGATCAGGCGCAGCGTGCGCAGCGCCTCGAGCAGGTACAGCTCGCTGCGGTCGAAGTCGGCGAACTCCTCATAGCCCGCGAGCACGTGATGCAGCTGGCGACCCATGGCAGCGCGATCGCCGGAGAGCAGCATCCACAGATCCTGCATGCGCGGCCCCATGCGCGCGTCGTCGAGGTCGACGAAGTGCGGCCCCTCATCGGTCCACAGGATGTTGCCGACGTGGCAGTCGCCGTGCAGGCGAATGGCCTGTATAGCGCCCACGGTTGCGAACGACCTGTCTATTGCGGCCAGAGCCTGCTCGGTGACCGCTTTCCACGCCGCGGCCAGATCGGCGGGGATGAAGTTGCTGGCGAGGAGAAAGGCACGCGGCTCGTGCCCGAACGTCTTGGGCGTCAGGGCCTCGCGATGGACGAATCTTTTTGTAGCCCCCACCGCGTGGATGCGGCCGATGAAGCGCCCGATCCATTCGAGCGTCTTGTCGTCGCCGAGCTCCGGCGTGCGTCCGCCGCGCCGCGGGTAGAGCGCGATGCGGAAATCGGCAAAGCGCAGCGAATGCGCAGGAGCCACGATGGGGATCTCCCGCTCCGCGAGCTCGCGCGCGAAGGCGTGCTCCTCGTCGATCTGCGCGTCGCTCCAGCGGCCGGGACGGTAGAACTTGGCCACCACGACCGTCCCGTCCTCGAGCCAGACCTGGTAGACGCGGTTCTCGTAGCTGTTGAGGCTCAGGAGCCGCCCGTCGGGACGCAGGCCGGCGGCGGCGACGCCGTCGAGCACCAGATCCGGCGTCAGGCGCGAGTAGGGATGCGTGTCCACGGTTAGAATTCTGCGCCATGGACAGCGCGATCGAGATCTCGGAGCTCTATTTTTCCTACGGCGATCTCGAGATCTTCCGCGGCCTGTCGCTGCGCATCCCGCGCGGCAAGGTGGTGGCGATCCTCGGCGCCAGCGGCTCGGGCAAGTCGACGCTCCTCAAGCTGATCGGCGGGCAGCTGCGGCCCTCCAAAGGCAGCGTCAAGGTCGCGGGCAGCGACGTGCATCGGCTCTCCTCGGAGGACCTTTACCGCCTGAGCCTCGAGATCGGCATGATGTTCCAGAACGCGGGCCTCTTTACCGACCTCAACGTGTTCGACAACGTGGCGTTCCCGATCCGCGAGAACTTCGACGCGCCCGAAGAGCTGGTGCGCAAGATGGTGCTGATGAAGCTGCACGCCGTCGGCCTGCGCGGGGCGCGCGACATGATGCCGAACGACCTTTCCGGCGGCATGACCCGGCGGGTGGCGCTGGCGCGGGCCATCGCCACCGACCCGAAGCTCATGATGTACGACGAGCCCTTCGCCGGCCTCGACCCGATCTCGCTCAACCACGTCTGCCACCTGATCCAGGACCTGAACCAGGCGCTCGACCTGACTTCGGTCGTCGTCACCTACGACGTGAAGGAAGCGCTGGTGGTCGCGGATTACGCGTACGTCATCTCGGACGGCGTGGTGATCGGCAAAGGCACGCCCGACGAGATCAAGTCCTCGTCGAGCGCTTATCTGCGCCAGTTCATCAACGCGCTGCCCGACGGGCCGGTGCGGTTCCACTTCCCCGCGCCGCCGCTGGAAGAAGATTTACGACTTAAACCGTAACGGCAGCGGCTCAACCCTGCAGGTCCGCCTTCACCGCGTTGAGGAAGCGCGCGGCCTCGCCGCCGGTGGCGGCGCGATGGTCGAAGGTGAGCGATAGCGGCAGCACGCGGTGCGCCGCGATTTCTGCCTCTTTCGTTACTACTGCGCGCCGCTCGATGCGGCCCGCGCCAAGGATCGCCACCATCGGCGGCACGACGAGCGGCGAGGCATAGCGGCCGCCGATCGCACCGAAGTTCGACAGCGTGATGGTCGCGCCGCGCAGCATCTCGGGCGACAGCGCGCGCTCGCGGGCTTTCTTCACTAGATCTTCCAGCTGGGCGGCAAGCTCGTCGCTGCCGATTTTGTGCGCGTTGCGCAGCACCGGGACCAGCAGGCCGTCGGGCAGATCGACCGCGATGCCGAGATCCACTTCGTCTCTTACGGTGCGCGCATCGGATTTCGCGTCATACCAGGCATTGAGCCCCGGCTCGGCGCGGGCCGCGGCGATGATCGCGCGAGCGAGGCGCGCGAGCGCCGAGGTGCCCTTCGCCCAGTGCTCGACGTCGGCATCGTCGATCACCGTGACCGCCGCGACTTCCTGGTGGGCGAGCGCCATGTTGCGCGCCATCGAGGCGCGCATTCCCTTCTGTGCCTTCTGCCCGACCGGCGGCGCGCCGCGCGCCGCGCTCTTCACATCCTCGGTGGTTGCAGTGCCGCCGGGCCCGGTCGGGCGCACGGTGGCGAGATCGACGTTCAGGCTGCGCGCCAGCGCGCGCACCGCGGGCGTGGCTTTGACTTCGGTTTTCGTCGCGAGGTCGCCGACGATGGTGCCCGTGTCCTTGACCGCGCCTTCGAAGCCGATGAGCGGCGCGCCGACGTGGATCTTGGTGCCCGGCTCGCCGAACAGTTTCTCGACCTTGCCGGCGAACGGCGCGGGCACCTCGACGATCGCCTTGTCGGTCTCGAGCGAGACCATCGCCTGGTCGGACTCGAGCGCGTCGCCCGGCTTCACGTGCCACTCGACGATCTCGGCTTCCTGCAGCCCCTCGCCCAGGTCGGGCAGGTTGAAGACCCGCATTACTGGTACTCCATCACCTTGCGCGCGGCGGCGGCGATGCGTGCGGCGTCCGGCATGTATTTCTCTTCCAGCCGGAACATCGGCGTCACGCAGTCGAAGGCGGTGACGCGCTCCACCGGGGCCAAAAGGGACAAGAGCGCCTGCTCCGAAATGTTTGCGGAAATCTCCGATGCCAGGCTGCAGGTGCGCGGCGCCTCGGTGATCACCACGCAGCGCCCGGTCTTCTTCACCGAGGCGAGCACGGTCTCGAAATCGATCGGCTTGAGCGTGGCGAGGTCGATGACCTCCGCGAACCGGCCCTCGGCAGCCAGCTCCTCGGCGGCGTCGAGTGCCTCGCGCAGCATCGCGCCCCAGGCGACGAAGGTGACGTCGGTGCCTTCGCGCACCACGAACGCCTTGTCCAAGGGCAGCGGCGTGCCGTCGTCGTCCACCTCTTCCTTGAACCGCCGATAGAGGCGCGACGGTTCCAGAAATACGACTGGGTCGGGATCCTGGATCGCGGCGAGCAGCAGTCCATAGGCGCGGGAAGGCGAAGACGGGTAGACGACGCGGATGCCGGGAATGTGGGCGAACATCGCCTCCGGGCTCTCGGAATGATGCTCGGGCGCGTGGATGCCGGCGCCGCAGGGCGTGCGCAGCACCATCGGGCAGGAGAGCCGGCCCTGCGTGCGGTGGCGCAGGCGCCCGGCGTGATTCAGCAGCTGGTCGATCGTGGCGTAGGCGAAGCCGGCGAACTGGATCTCGGCCACCGGGCGCAGGCCTTCGGCCGCCATGCCGACCGCCATCCCGGCGATCAGTCCCTCGGCGAGCGGCGTGTCGGCGACGCGCTCGGCGCCGAAGCGGCTCTGCAGTCCGGCGGTGGCGCGGAACACGCCGCCGTTCAGGCCGACGTCCTCGCCCAGCACCACCACGCTTTCGTCCTCTTCCATGGCGCGCGCGAGCGCCAGGTTGATCGCCTCAACCAGCGTGATGTTCGACATCGCGCTCCGTCTCCTCGGCAAGCTGGGCGAGCTGCACGGCGTATTGCCGCGGCAGCCGCGCGTAGAGGTGCTCGAACATCTGCTCGGGCCCCGGCGGCGGCGTCTCGAGGTAGGCCTGCACCATCTTCTGCACGTGCGCCGCCGCTTCTTTCGCGAGCGCCTGCTCCTCGGCCTGCGACCAGGCGCCTTTCGCGTGCAGCCAGCTGCGCAGCCGCAGGATCGGCTCCTGCTTCCATTGCTCGGCGACTTCCTCGGCGCTGCGATAGCGCGTGGCGTCGTCCGCGGTGGTGTGATCCGACAGCCGGTAGGTGAGCGCCTCGATCAGCGTCGGCCCGCCGCCGGTTCTCGCCTTTTCGACCGCGCGGCCCACGCCATCGCGCACCGCGATCAAGTCGTTGCCGTCGAGCTGCTCGCAGGCGATGCCGGCGGCGATCGCCTTCTGCGCGAGCGTCTGCGCCGCGCTCTGCATGCGCCGGGGCACGGAGATGGCGTAGTGGTTGTTCACCGCGACGACCACCATCGGCAGCTGCCAGACGCCCGCGGCGTTGAGCGATTCGTAGAAGTCGCCCTTGGAGGTCGCGCCGTCGCCGCACATCGCGAGCGCCACGCGCGCCTCGCGGCGCAGCTTCATCGCATACGCGACGCCCGCCGCGTGCGGCAGCTGCGTGCCGATCGGCACGTTGAACGGGAAGTCGCGCGGCGACTCGGGGAACACGTTGCCGCGCTCGTCGCCGCCCCAGTAAAGGAGCGTGCGGTGCGGCGAGACGCCGCGCAGCATCAGCACGCCGCTCTCGCGGTAGCTCGGCAGCAGCACGTCCTCCTTCCGCAGGACGCCGCCGATGCCGGCGTCTATCGCTTCCTTGCCGAGCGTCGAGGCGTAGGTGCCGATCTGCCCGGTGCGCTGCATCGCAACAGCCTTGGCGTCGAGCGCGCGCATGAACACCATCGCGCGGTAGTCGGGCACCAATGCACGGGGATCGGCGGCAAAAGAGGGGAGATCAGCGGCTTCCCGGCCATCGGGTTGAAGGTACCGGGTGAACCGTATCTCGAAGGTGGCGGCGACGGTCATCGTTGCCCCTTTCGTTCAGTCCCGTCCCTTGTGAGGCCGGCAACTGATGGGTTACTCGTGAGACCGATTATGCGCGAATTAATTCGCGCCTGCAGGGCGCGCACGGCATCCGGACGGGACCACGTCTTGGGCACCGCGCGAGTCTGCGCCGCGCGGCCCCGATTCTTCTTGCTGGACCCCTACGCTGCGCGGACTACGCTTTCGCGTCCTTCGGGATGAACTTGAGCGCCACGCCGTTGTTGCAGTAGCGATGGCCGGTCGGCGGCGGGCCGTCGTCGAAGAGATGGCCGTGATGGCCGCCGCAGCGGATGCAGTGGTACTCGACCCGCGGGTAGATCAGGTAGTGGTCCTTCTTGGTCTCGAAGACTCCCGGGATGGTGGTGAAGAAGCTCGGCCAGCCGGTGCCGGATTCGAACTTCATCTCGGAAGTGAAGAGCGGCAGGCCGCAGCCGGCGCAGGCGAAGATCCCCGCGCGCTTCTCGTTGTTCAGCGCGCTGGTGCCCGCGCGCTCGGTGCCTTCCTCGCGCATGACGTGGAAGGACTCGGCGGGCAGCTTCTTCTTCCATTCGTCCTTCGAGAGCTTCACCGGCTCGGCGGGAGAGGGCACGTTCGCGCCCGCGGGCAGGAAAGTCTTCCAGTTCTTTTGCAGCTCCTCGATGCCTTTCATATTGGCGGGAGGCGCGGCGACCGCACGGCCGGCCGCAGTTCCGGCAAATGCCGCCAGGCCCAGGGCTTTCAGCAGGGTGCGCCGTTCCATCGGTCTCCTTTCAGGATGCGTTCCCGCGTTAGTCGCGCGGCGGGAACGGTCCTGACAAGTCTACAGCGGGAAGTTGAAGCGGATCGAAACGCCGGGCGCCGCGGGATAGACCGGCATCGGCCGATACACGGGCACGGGCGGATAAACCACCGGCGCCGCGTAGTACGGGTACGCGACCGGGGGAGGCGGCGCGTACACGACCCGCGGCGCCGGCATCACATAGACGGGGCGCGGCGCGTAGTAATAGCCATGATGGTGATGGGCACGCCAGCCGTGCGCGGGCGCCCAGTACGGCGGATCGGCGAGCGCGAAGCCCGAGAAGCCGAGCGCTACGGTGGCGAGGAGGATCTTTTTCAGCATGGTCATCTCCGGTTCCTGATTGCGATGTCCATTTCACGCGCGGCGGCGCCGGAAGTGAACCGCGAAAGTGCAAGAGGTGTAACAGCGTGTTACTTTTCCCGGCCGAGGAGGACGTAATGCATAGAGCATGGTGGGTCGCGCTCGTCCTGTGTGGAAGCGCGGTTGCGCAGGACTATCCGTCCAAGCCGATCACGATGGTGCTGCCGTTTCCGCCGGGCGGCGTCGCCGAGATCGTCGGCCGGCCGCTCGCCTCGATCATGGAGAAGTCGCTAAAGCAGCCGATCGTGCTCATCAACCGGCCGGGCGCCGGCGGCGCGGTCGGCATGGCGTCCGTCGCCAAGGGGCCGGCGGACGGCTACACCATCCTCATGGGGCTGTCGTCGATTTCCATCTTCCCGGTGTCCGACCGCATCAACGGAAAGACACCGCCTTACGAGCTCAAGGACTTCGCGCCGATCGCGCTCGTCACCGCCGATCCGACGGTGCTGGTGGTGCGCGCCGACGGGCCATACAAGACGGTGAAGGATTTCGTCGACGCGGCGAAGGCGAACCCGGGCAAGATCAATTACTCCTCATCCGGCGTCTACGGCACGCTGCATGTCGCGATGGAGATCTTCGCCAACGCCGCCGGCATCAAGCTCTTCCACATCCCATACCAGGGCGGCGGCCCGGCGGTGACCGCGCTCCTCGCCGGGCAGGTCGAGGCGTCGCCGCAAGGGCCGGCGGCCGCGATCGGCCAGATCAAGGCGGGCAAGATGCGCGCGCTCGCGAGCTGGGGCACCGAGCGGCTCAAGCTCCTGCCCGACATCCCCACCTTCAAGGAGCTCGGCTACGACGCCGAGTTCTACATCTGGACCGGCGTGTTCGCGCCCGCGACGACGCCCCCGGCGGTGATTCAAAAACTAAGAGCCGCAGTCAAGGACGCGGCCACATCCGAGGACTTCAAGGCGACGATGGAGAAAGTCTCGACCCCGGTCGCCTACCTCGACGCGCCCGAGTTCCAGAAGTACTGGGACAAGGACGCCGCGCGCCTGAAATCGGCGCTGGAGAAGATCGGCAAGGTCGAGGAGAAGTAACTATTTCTTGCGCTTGCGCTTGAGCCGCGCGAGCTGCTTCTCGATCAGCGCGCGCGGCTTGCGGTACTGAAGCAGCACGCCGAGGCGCCGCTCGAACGGGTCGCGACGCGCCACGGCCTTGAGATGCCGCCCGCTCACCAGGCGGAAGTGGCGCAGCCCGTCGAGCTTCGCGCCGACGTCCCAGCAGTTCTTCGTGCCGCTCACCCAGAGCGAGGTGTCCATGCGCCGCAGGTCGAAGGGCACCGAGTACTCGCGCAGCGTCTTGTGGTCGCGGCGGTTGGTGTACTCATGGAAGTAGGACATCGCCAGTTCGCGCAAGCTGCGATACACCGGGTCGCGCCAGCGCAGGCCGATGCCGTTGGTCTTGGAGATCGCGCCCCAGCGGCCATTGCGGCGGAAGAGCGCCACGACATGGTCGAAGTCGCGCTCGGCGCGCATGTCGAGGAGCAGCGGCGGCTCGCCGTGCACCCAGAGCGCGGCGGCGGCGAGCATCGCGCCCTCGATGCAGTGCGCGCGCCGCGTGCGCAGCACCTCGCCCACCGGCCGGCAGGTCTGGCCATCGGCCTCGAAGTTCTGCTTGAGACCGTGCAGGTAAGCCTGGATCTTGAGCGGCGTATCCAGGCGCCGCAGCAGCGCGTAGTCCTCCCCCATCAGGCCAAGATCGGACTCCCGGGCAAAGCGCTTTTCAGCCATTGCCTGAAAAAAATATAACGGCCGGGCGCGCGCGGCAATGCAATTTGCAAGCCCCTGAATCGAAAGGCCGCCGCGGCGCCGTTGTACTATGCCGCAGACCCCTTAGGAGAGATATGGACGCCAACGAGGAAAAGCCCGAGCCCACCGAGCGCACCGAGGCGTTCGTCGACCGGCTCGCCTTCAAGTCGCGTTTCGTGATGGTGTTCGGCGAGATCAACCACGCGGTGGCGCGCGCCACCTGCACGCGCCTGATCGCGCTCGCCGAGGAGTCCGACGCGCCGATCACCGTGCTGATCTCCTCGCCCGGCGGCCACGTCGAGTCGGGCGACGCGATCCATGACGTGATCCGCTTCGTGCGCTCGAAGATCACCACGGTCGGCACCGGCTGGGTGGCGAGCGCCGGCACGCACGTGTTCCTCGCCGCGCCGAAGGAGCGCCGCCTCTGCCTGCCCAACACGCGCTTCATGATCCACCAGCCCGGCGGCGGCGCCGGCGGACCCGCCACCGACATCGCGATCCAGGCGAAGGAGATCCTGCGCACGCGCGAGCGCATCGCGCGCGTCATCGCCAAGCAGACCGGCAAGGAGCTGCAGAAGGTGTTGATCGACATGGAGCGCGACTTCTGGCTGAGCGCCGAAGAGGCGATCCAGTACGGCTTGGTGTCGAAGATCATCGAGAGCTCGCGCGAGCTCGGCTAGCTCTTGGGTCTTTCACCGATCCAGTAACGGGGCCCGGGTCCGAGCCGCGCGGCGCGGTCCGCCGGGTTGGCGAACTGGCAGCGGCCGAGCGACAGGCAGCCGCAGCCGATACATTCGGTCAGCCCGGCCTTCAAGCGCTCGAGCTCGGCGATGCGCTCGTCGATGCGCGAGGTCCAGCCGCGCGACAGGCGCGACCAGTCCCGCCCGGTCGGCGCGCGCTGCGCCGGCAGCTTGGCGAGCTCGGCGCCGACCTCGTCCAGCGAAAGTCCGATGCGCTGGGCGAAAACGATGAACGCGATGCGCCTCAGTACCTCGCGCGGAAAGCGCCGGTGCCCGGCGCCCGAGCGCTCCGAGCGGATCAGGCCGCGCTCCTCGTAGAAGCGCAGCGCCGAGGCGGCGACGCCGCTGCGCCGTGAAATCTCGTGGATGCTCAACAGCCTCTCCATGGCGCGAGCCTAGCCTATCCGGCGCTTGACTTCAAGTTCACTTGAACTTGTAGTCTGGGCCCATGGATCACGCTCTACGCGTCGCCGTCACCGGCGGTACCTCGGGCCTCGGCTTAGCGCTGCTGCGCGAACTGCGCCGCCGCGGCGCCCGCGTCGCTTTCGTCGCCCGCACGCCTCGTGCAGTCGAAGAGGTGGCGCGCACCCATCAGGCGCACGGCATCGTCGGCGACGTCGCGCGCAAGGAAGACATCCATCCCATTGCGTTGCAGATCACCGCGGCGCTCGGCGGGCTGGATGTGCTGGTCAACAACGCCTCGAGCCTCGGGCCGGCGCCGCTCGCGCTGCTCGCCGACACCGACTGCGAGCAGCTCGAGCTGGCGCTCGCGACGAACGTCCTGGGCCCATTCCGTCTGACCAAGGCGCTGCTCGGCGCTCTCAGCGCATCGGCGCGCGAAGGCCGCGGCGCGGTGGTGCTGAACGTGTCGAGCGATGCGGCGATCAACGCTTACGCGCAGTGGGGTGCTTATGGCGCCTCGAAAGCCGCGCTGCGCCACATGAGCAGCATCTGGGGCGAGGAGCTGGCCGCCGAGGGCGTGCGCTTCCTGTCGCTCGATCCGGGCGACATGGATACGCCGCTGCACGCCCTTGCCGTGCCCGATGCCGACCCCGCGACGCTCAAGCGGCCGGAAGCCGCCGCGCGCGAGCTCGCCGATGCCATTGCAGGAGCCCTGCCGCGATGATCGCCGCCGCCGAGCCGGTGCAGCGACCCGCGGCTGCGCGGCTGCTCGTCATCGATGCGCAAGGCGCGATGGCGCACGCGGCGCGCTCGAGCCTGGTCGATTACCTGCGCCCCGGCGACCTGGTCGTCGCCAACGACGCGGCCACGCTCCCGGCGAGCCTGCACGGCAGCCACCTCCCGAGCGGCGCGCATGTCGAAGTTCGCCTCGCCGGACGCTCGTCGCTCGGCCGGGAGGATGTGCGGTTCTCCGCGGTGGTGTTCGGCGCCGGCGACTGGCGTGTGCGCACCGAGGATCGTGCGCTGCCGCCGCCGCTCGCGTACGGCGACCGGCTGGCGCTCGGACCGCTCGTCGCCACGGTCGACGCGGTGCTCGGCCATCCGCGGCTCATCGGCGTGCGCTTCGACGGTCCCGCGGACGCGGTGTGGGCCGGCATCGCGCGGCACGGCCGGCCGATCCAGTACGCCTACCTCAGCACTGCGCTTGCGCTTTGGGACGTGTGGACGCCGATCGCTGCCGCGCCGGTCGCGTTCGAGCCGCCCTCGGCCGGGTTCACACTCGACTGGAGCCTGCTCGGCGCCATGCGCAGCCGCGGCATCGACTTCGCCACCCTCACGCTCGCGGCCGGGATCTCCTCAACCGGTGATCCGGCGCTCGACGCGCGGCTGCCATTGGCTGAGCCGTATCGTGTGCCAGCGTCCACCGCGGCGGCCATTCGCCGCGCCAAGGCGAAAGGCGGGCGCATCGTCGCGGTCGGTACGACAGTGGTGCGCGCGCTGGAGCATGCGGCGGCGCGCAGCGGCGAGGGCGTGGCCGATCAACGCATCGGTCCGGGCGACCGGCTGCGCGTGGTCGACGCGATCCTGTCCGGGACGCACGAGCCGCAAGAGAGCCACTACCAGATGCTGCGGGCCTTCCAAGACGACGATCTGCTCGGCCGGGCCGGCGATGCCCTTGGAGCCGCGGGCTATCGCACGCACGAATTCGGCGATTCGGTCCTGGTCTTCAAAAAAGGCTAGCCCGATGTCGAATTGAGCCCGCCCCGAACGACAAGGGGTCAGGAGGCCGCCATCTTCTTACGCCTTAACGGATTTTTTCTTCGGCGCCGAGTCGAGCAGCGCTTCGGCGAGCGCGTAGAGCCGGGAGCCCGGCCCCTCGCGGCCGACGCTCTGCAGGCTGACGCGCGCGCCCTCGACCAGGAGGAAGAGCTCGTCGGCGACGCGCTCGGGCCTGGCGTATCCCGCCTCGCGCACCAGGGCGACCAGGCGCTCGCGCTGGCGGCGCTTGTGCGCTTCGACGATCCTGCGCGCCGGGTGCTTGCGCTCGGCGAGCTCGACTGCCGCGTTGGCGAGCGCGCAGCCGCGGCCGCTCGATTGGGCGGCGAATTGGGACACTTGGCGCAGGAGGAAGCGCAGCTGGGCGTCGGGGTCGCCGGGATGCGCGGCGCGCGCCGCCTCCCATACGCCTTCGCCTTCGGCGGCGAGCTCCGTCAGGTAAGCGGCGACCAGCTCGTCGCGCGAGCTGAAATGCCGGTAGAGCGTCATCTTGTTGGTGCCGGCGGTGGCGGCGATCGCCTCGACGCTCACCGCATTGATGCCTTCGCGGTAGAAAAGATCGCGCGCCGCGTGCAGGATGCGCTGCCGCGGTGGCGCTTGGGCCAAGGGTCGTTTCAAACGTGCCATGCGACTTGACAAGCGATGTTACGCATCAGTACCATCGATGTTACTACCCAGTAACATCGCAAGCAATCCCCTCCAGGAGTCAGTGATGCACAGTCGCTTCCCTCTTGCCCCGCTGCTCGCGTGCGTCCTCGCCGCGTGCAGCCCGTCCAACGGCTCCGAGAAGAAGGGCGGCCATCCCGGCATGGGCATGCCGCCGCCCGAGGTGCTGACGACGACCGTGGCGGCGCAGTCACTGCCGCTCAGCTTCGAGTACGTCGGCCAGACCGCCGGCTCGCGCGAGGTGGAAGTGCGCGCGCGCGTGCCGGGCATCATCCTCAAGCGCAACTTCACCGAGGGCGCGCCGGTCAAGGAAGGCCAGTCGCTCTACACCATCGACCCGGCACAGTTGGAGGCCGCAGCGGCGCGTGCCGAGGCCGATGTGGTTGCCGCGCAGGCGCGCCTCGAGCAGGCGA
>VBCP01000148.1 GCA_005888925.1 Betaproteobacteria bacterium
GATCTCGGCGGCGAGCGCGGGGGCGCCCATCACGCAGGCCTGCGCCGGCGCGAGGAGCTTGGCGAGCATCAGCGCGGCGACGTGGTCGGCGTCGTCGTGCGCGGCGACCAGACACACCGGCGGGCCGGAATTCGCCGAAGGCGTGTGCTCGAGCTCTTCGATGATCTGGCGCGCGTGCTCGTAGACGAAGCGCTCGCGCGCGGGCTCGAGCGAGCCTTTGCGACGATCGGTTTCGGCGAGGGTCAGCGCGGGCACGATGACGTCGTCGAAGGTGGCGCCGATTCCGTGCGCGGTGAGGTGGCTCTCGACGAGCTCGGCGGCTTCGTCGTGGTCGAGCGCGATCAAGCGCTGGTAGAAGCGCTCGTCGGGCGAGAGCGCCGGCTCGACGCCGAGCAGCATGTTGAGATAGCCGAATTCCGGCACGTGCCGGCCGATGACCGCGATGCAGGTGGTGAGCGGCGTGGAGAGCAGCAGCCCGACCGGGCCCCAGAGCCAGGTCCAGAAGATCGCGGCGGTAATCACCGCAAGCGGCGACAGGCCGGCGGTGCGCCCGTAAAGATAGGGCTCCACCGCGTTGTAGAGCGTGAGCTCGATCGCGAGGAATGCAGCAATGGTCCACAGCACAGGCGCCCAGCTGTCGGAGATTGCAAAGGCGAGCACCGCGGGCATTGCCGCGGCTACCCAGACTCCGGCGTACGGGATGAAGCGCAGCACTGTCGCGAGCAAGCCCCACAGCAGCGCGTTCGGCACGCCGATGAAGTACAGCACGGTGCCGAAGAGCATGCCGAACAGACCGTTCACCACGAGCTGCATCGAGAGGTAGCGGCTTACGCGGTAAGAGGCTTCCGCCATTGCCTTGGTGGTGACGTTGATGCGCGCGGGGCCGAGCAGACCGATCACCCGCTCGCGCATGTTTTCGCGGTTGAGGAGCATCAGCACCGTGAAGACGATGACCGCGAGCGTCATCGCCAGCGGCTTCGCCACCGGCGTCATGAAATCGCTGAAGGCCTCGAGCATACTGCCGGGGCTTTCCTTCACGGGCAGCGGCCGCTCGGGCGCGGCTTCCTCCTCGAGATCCTTGAGCGCCTCGGCGGCTCTGCCGATGGCGCTTTCCTCCTTCGGGTGGCGCAGCGCGCGGATCTTCTCGACGATGTTCTGCCGGTACTCGGGCAGCTCAGCGGCGAGCGACACCGCCTGCGCCGCGGCGAAGGCGCCGACGGCAAAGATGATCGCGAAGCCGACGAAGGCGACGATCAGCGTGGCGAGCGGGCGCCCGAGCTTCCAGCGCTCCAGGCGCCGGACCGCAGGCGCGAGCACGAACGACAGCAGGATCGCCATCGCCAGCGGCACCAGTACTTCCTTCGCGAAGTAGAGCACCGCGGCCGCGATCAGCAGCGCGATGATCGAGGAGCGTCGCGGGCGGGTGCCGCTCGAGATGTACGCCGACACCCCGTTCCCCTCAGGTCAGCTCGAAGAAGAGCAGCGAGCGCGCGGTGACTTCGTAGACGTGGCCGATGTCGAAGCGGGTGCCGTCGGGCAGGTCGGGCATGTTGGTGTCGGCGACCAGCTCCCAAGCGCAGCCCGCATCTTCCTCCCTGCTCGCCGCCGGCAGCTTGAACTTCACCACGTCCTGCCAGCTGTTGAAGATGATGAGCAGCGTCGCTTCCTGCCCGCGCTGGCGGATGCCGCTCTGCTGCGCGCGGCCGTCGAGCAGCATGCCGAAGCAGCGCGTGTTCGGATCGTCCCATTCCGCCGCGCTCATCTCGGCTCCCGAGGTGCTCATCCAGGCGACGTCCTTGACGCCGAGGTCCTCGTTGAACACGCCGGAGAGGAAGCGCTTCTGGCGCAGGATCGGGTACTTGTGCCGCAGCCCGGTGAGCTTCTTCACGAAGCGGATCAGGCGCTCGGCGGGCTCGTCCAGGTTCCAGTCGACCCAGGAGATCTCGTTGTCCTGGCAGTAGGCGTTGTTGTTGCCCTGCTGCGTGCGCCCGAACTCGTCGCCCGCGAGCATCATCGGCGTGCCTTGGGACAGCAAGAGCGTGGCGAGCAGGTTCTTCATCTGGCGCTTGCGCAGCCCCTTGACGCCCGCGTCGTCGGTCGGGCCTTCGGCGCCGTGGTTCCACGAGCGGTTGTTGGAGGTGCCGTCCTGATTGTTCTCGCCGTTCGCCTCGTTGTGCTTGTCGTGGTAGCTCACGAGATCGTTCAGAGTGAAGCCGTCGTGGGCGGTGATGAAGTTGACGCTCGCCCAGGGCTGGCGGCCGCGATGGGCGAAGAGATCGGGCGAAGCGCAAAGGCGCGGCGCGAGCACCTTGGTGGTCGCCTCGGCGCGCCAGAAATCGCGCACCGTGTCGCGGAACTTGTCGTTCCACTCCTTCACGCTCTGCAGCTCGGGATCCTGCATCACCGCCTTCATGAAACCGTTGTGCGTATCGAAGCCGCCGGGCTCGCGCGCGAGGATCGTCCCGAGGTCGAAGCGAAAGCCGTCGACGTGCATCTCCTCGACCCAGTAGCGCAGGCTGTCCGCGACCAGCTGGATGACGCGCGGATGCGAGAGGTTGAGCGTGTTGCCGGTGCCGGTGTCGTTGATGTAGTAGCGCTTCTTGTCCGGCAGCAGCCGGTAGTAGGAGCAGTTGTCGATGCCCTTGAAGGAGAGCGTCGGCCCTTTCTCGTTGCCCTCGGCGGTGTGGTTGTAGACCACGTCGATCACCACCTCCAGCCCGGCATCGTGGAAGCGCGCCACCATCTCCTTGAACTCCTGCAGGCACTTCGCCGGGTTCGACGCGTAGCGCGGGTCCGGGGCGAAGAAGCCGATGGAGTTGTAGCCCCAGTAGTTGGTGAGCTTCTTCTGCAGCAGGAAGTCGTCGTTCACGAACGTGTGCACCGGCAGCAGCTCGACCGTGGTGACGCCGAGCGCCTTGATGTAGGCGATGACCTCCTTGTGCGCGAGGCCGGCGAAGCTGCCGCGCTCCTTCTCCGGCACCTTGGGATGCAGCTTGGTATAGCCGCGCACGTGCGTCTCGTAGACGATGGTGCGGTCCCACGGCACCGGCTTCCACACCTTCTCGCGCTTCCAGTCGAAGTCCGGGTCGACCACGACCGATTTCGGCATGAAGGGCGCGCTGTCGCGCTCGTCAAAGCTGCTGTCGTCCTGGCTCTCGAGCTTGTAGCCGAAAACCGCCGGATCCCACTTCAGCTCGCCGATCGTGGCGCGCGCGTAGGGATCGAGCAGCAGCTTGTTGGGATTGAAGCGATGGCCCTCGTCGGGCTTGTAGGGCCCGTGGACGCGAAAGCCGTAGAAGGTGCCGGGGCCGATGTCGGGCACGTAGCCGTGCCAGATCTCGTCGCGGTACTCTGGCAGTTCGATGCGGGCGGTTTCCTTGTCGCCGGCCTTGTCGAACAGGCACACCTCGACCTTGGTGGCGTTTGCGGAAAACAGGGCGAAATTGACCCCTTTGCCATCCCAGGTGGCGCCTTTCGGATAAGGCAGGCCCTCCTTGATGGGCGAGAGCTTTACTTCGGCGGGCGCGTTCATGTTGAGCAGACAACGGAACGCAAGCGCCGTGCCGCGTACGCATGGTCCGTCCGGGCTAGCAGCCTAGCCGAGGAAGTAGTGCGGGATCCACCCCGACAGGCCGGGAACGAAGATCACCAGCAGCAGCACCAGACATTCCGCGGTGAAGAACGTCCAGACGTGCCGGTTGGTGTCGTCCAGCGTCGTCTGCGCGATGTTGGTCGTGACGAAAAGGAGCGGCGCGGTGGGCGGCGAGACGGCGCCGATCTGGTTGCAGATCACCATCACCAGGCCCATCTGGATCGGGTCGATGCCGTAGCGCTTGCTGAGCTCCACCGCCACCGGCGCGAACACCAGCAGGATGGCGAGCGAGTCGACGAAGGTGCCGAGCACCACCATCACCACGGCGAATACCAGAAGCACCATCAGGGGGCTCTGCGCGGCGGAGGTGACCCACTTCACCGCCATCTCGTTGAACTGCATGTAGGCGAGCAGCCAGCCCATGGCGCCGGAGACGGCGATGACCGCCGACACCATCGTGGTGGTGATGGCCGACTCGACGAAGATGTCGACCAGGTTGCCGAGCCTGATCTTGCGGTAGAAGAAGAACCCAACGATGAACGCGTAGAGGCAGGCCACCACGCCCGCCTCCGTGGCGGTGAAGACCCCCGAGAGGATGCCGCCGACGATGATGAGCGGCGCCACCAGCGCCGGCCACACGGTCTTGAGCGACGAGACGATCGCCGCCGGCCGGAAGCTGCCGTGGATCTGGCGCAGCTCCGGATAATTCGGGTGGTAGCTGTAGAGCTTCACCGTCGCCATCAGGAAAAGCCCGATCAGGACGCCGGGGATGATGCCGCCGAGGAACAAGCCGCCGATCGAGACCTGCGCGATGGCGCCGTAGACCACCATCACCATGCTCGGCGGGATGATCGCGCCGATGGTGCCGGCACAGGCGATGAGCGCGGCCGCGAAGCCCGGCTTGTAGCCCGAGCGCTTCATCGTCGGGATGACGATCGCCGAGATCGCCGAGGCGTCCGCGGTGGAGGAGCCCGAGATGCCGGCGAACACCATGCTCGCCACGACCGACGCATGCGCGAGGCCGGCACGGAAATGCCCGACCAGCACGCGCGAGAAGTCCACCAGCTGCTGGCTCATGCCGCCGGCCGACATCAGCGATCCGGCGAGGATGAAGAACGGCAGCGCGAGCAGCGTGTACGAGTCGAGCTGCGCGAAGGTCTTCTGCGCGAACAGCGGCAGCACGATGCCCGGCTCGGCGGCGATGCCGATGAAGCCGACCAGCGCGATGCACAGCAGGATCGGGATGCCGATCAGCATCAGGGCGAGCAGCACCCCGAGCATTACCCAGATCACGGCGCGTACCTGAATAGCCGGCGCAGCACCACGAGCAGCAGATACGCGCCGCCGAGCACCATGCCGTAATACGGGTAGCTCATCGGGATCTCGAGGCCGGGCGAGCCCTGCAGCTTCGCCACCTCGGATACCTGCCAGCTGAGCCAGGCTAGCGCGACGGCAAACCAGATCCACAGCAGCTCGATCACGACGTCGAACACGCGGCGCGCGGCCGGCGGCAGCATGCTGGAGAACGACTCCACCGAGAGATGCGCGCCGCGCCGGTAGGCGATCGGGATGGCGAGGAACACGATCCAGATGTGGCAGAAGATCTGGAACTCCTCGCTCCAGGAGAGCGACCTGTTGAGGACGAAGCGGTTGAACACCTGCAGCAGGCCGACCAGGCACATGGCGGCGAAGATCGCCGCGACGCCGTATTCGACGCCGCGGTCGATCGCGCCGAGCAGGCGCTTCACTGCTGCGCGCGGATCTGCGCCAGCAGCTTCTCTGCGCCGAACTCCTTCGCCAGTTCGTCCTGCGCCTGCAGCGCCGACTTGACCAGCGGCGCGGTATCGATCTCGTTCACCTTCATCCCGAGCTTCTTCACCTGCGCGAGCGCCTCGGCTTCGCGCTGCGGCGCCATCTCGCGCACCACCTGGGCGGCGTCGGTGGCCGCTTTCTGCAGGGCCGCCTGCTCGGGCGCCGAGAGTTTCTTCCATTCGGCGAGCGAGAACACGAGGAAGGTCGGATCCATCAGGTGGCGCGTGAGCGCGATGCAGCAGGCGACTTCGTTGAACTTGAACGAGATGGTCGTCGCCACGGTGTGCTCATAGCCGTCCAGCACGCCGCTTTGCAGCGAGGTGTAGATCTCGCCGAAGTTCATCGGCGTGGCGTTGGCGCCCATCGAGTTGATCGCCGCGACGAACACCTTGGTCGGGATGGTGCGGATCTTCAGACCCTTGAGATCGGCGGGCTGCTTGACCTCCTTTTTCGCCGTGACGACGTTGCGAAAGCCCCAGCTCACCGCCCACGACAGCACCTTGAATCCCGCCTTCTCCATGTCCTGGTCGAGCTCCTTGCCCACCGGACCATCGAGCACGCGCAGCGCGTGCTCATAGCTTTTCCACTCGAACGGCAGCCCGAGCACGCCCAGGCGGCGCACGAAGGACGCGTATTCCGCCGGGCCGCCGGTCGTGCCCGCGGCGCCCGAGCCCAGGCGCATCGCCTCGATCACCTCGCGCGTCTGGCCGAGCTGGCTAGCGGGAAATACCTTCACATCGACGGTAGGGGAAGCCTTGTTCGCGTTCTCGGCGAACTCGACCGCGAGCTTGGTATTGTCGACGTTGGTGTCGTTCGGCCCGGCAGTGTGGATGCGCAGCACCTTCTTCTGCGCCATGGCGGGCATGGCAACCGCGAGGGCACAAAGCATCACGGCGAGCGGCATCGAGCGCGGCATCGGGTCCTCCTCCTCAGTTGTCTGACATCCTACCTTACAGCTTTGCGACCTGCGGCAGGTTGGTGGCGAGGATGCTCTTCCTCAGCGCCTCGATCGCCTCTGGCCGAGGGAAGCTGCGCCGTCAGCTCGCTCGCCGAGCCGGGATTGACCGAAGTTGATGGCAGCACGGTGACCCCTACTCCGCTCGCCACCATCTGGCGGATGGTCTCGAGGGAGCCGCCTTCGATCGCGCGGGTGCGCGTCGTATGGCAGAACTCGAGCACCTGGTCGCGAAAGCAGTGGCCCTCGCCGAGCAGCAGCAGACTCTCCCGCGTCAACTCCTCCGAGGTCACGCGCTTGCGCCCCTCCCAGGCGTGGCCCTTCGGCACGGCGACGAGGAAAGGCTCGTCGTACACCGCGCGCGTCTCGATCCCCGGCTCGTCGAAGGGCAGCGCGACGAGGATCACGTCGACCTCGCCGCTTTTCAGAGCGTCGCTCAGGCGATGGGTGAAGTTCTCCTGGATGTGGAGCTGCATCGCCGGCGCATTGCGGCGCAGGATCGGGATCAGCTTGGGGAGCAGATAAGGCCCGATGGTGTAGATCGCGCCCAGGCGCAAAGGCCCGGCGAGCGGATCGCGCCCCGCCGCGGCGAGATCCTTGATGCGCGAAGCCTCTTCGAGCACGCGCTGCGCCTGCTCGACGATCTTCTGGCCGGCCGGGGTGACGCTCACTTCGCCCGGCCCGCGCTCGAAGAGCTGGACGCCGAGCTCCTCCTCGAGCTTCTTCACGGCCACCGAGAGCGTCGGCTGCGACACGAAGCAGGCTTCTGCGGCGTGGCCGAAATGGCGCTCGCGCGCCACCGCAACGATATAGCGCAGCTCGGTGAGGGTCACGCCCGCTTCTTACACTTTGCGCGTCGCGAAGAAGAGCGGGATGCCGGCGGCCATCACGAGCAACCCCGCGCCGACCGCCCAGCCGAACTTCGGGCCGTAGTCGGGATTACGCACGTAGTCGATGCTCGAGTAGAGCATGTAGAGGCAGGCGACGCAGAAGACGAACGGCACATGCGGATAGAGCGGCGTGGTGAAGGCGGCCTTGTCCTTCGCGCGATCGCGGATGACAAAAAGGCTGCTCGCCACGAGATACATGAAGGTCCAGAACACCGGCGTGGTGTACGCCACCATGGCGTTGAAGCCGTCGGGCGTGGCGGCGCCGGCGGCGACCAAGAGGAGCGTGATCGCGCCCTGCAGCAACAGCGCGTTGGCCGGCGTGCTGCCCTGCTCGCGCCAGTTGCCCAGAAACCGCAGGATGCGGAAGTCGCGGCCGAGCGCCCAGCTGGTGCGCGCGCCGGTGAAGATCGCGGCGTTTATCGTGGTGAGCACCGAGATGCAGACGATGAGCGCGAGCAGCACCACCGCCTTGTCGCCGGCGAGGACTCGCATCACGTCCGCCGCGACCGCCTTCGACTCGCGGATGCCGCCGTGGCCGAGCACGGCGAGGTAGCCGAGGTTGACCACCAGGTAGAGCGCGGTGACCGCGATCACGCCCCAGACGAGAATCCGCGTCATGTTGCGCCGCGCGTCGCGCACTTCGCCCGCGAGGTAGGCGGCCTCGTTCCAGCCGCCGTAGGCGAGCAGCACGAAGATCATCGCGAAGCCGAACGAGCCGGACGTGCCGCCCGCGGCCGGCTTCGGCGTGCCGCCGATGACGATGGCCGCGAGCGAGAACACGATGAGGCCGGCGATGAGCACGGTCTCCATCACCTTCTGCAAGGTCTTCGACTGCAGCGTGCCGGCGAAGTTGAGCGCCGTGAGGACGAGCACCGCGGCCGCCGCCCAGATTGCCGAGCTGTGCGCGCCGAAAGAAAAAATCTCCGACGCATAGTCGCCGAAGACGAAGGCCACGGCGGCGATCGCGCCGGTCTGGATCACCGTCATGCGCGACCAGGCGAAGAGAAACGCCACGCCGCGCCCCATGCCCTCGTTCAGGAAGACGTATTCGCCGCCGGTGTGCGGATGGCGCGAGGCGAGCTCGGCATAGACCAGCGCGCCGCAGAGCGAGATCGCGCCGCCCAGCAGCCAGGCGAGCAGGAACGGCCCCGGGCCGCTGGTGGCGCCGGCGACCATCGAGGGCGCCTTGAAGATCAGCGCGCCGATGATCATGCCGACCGTGAGGAAGATGCCGTCGCCGACCGAGAGCAGCTCTAGCGGGCGCGTTTCGCGAGCCATGGATAGACCACCTTGTTGTTGTTGCCGTCGGAAACGGTCACTTCGCCCTCGATCGCGTCGCCGCGCGCGGTGCCGACGAAGTAATGGTGCCAGGCGCGGTTCTTCACCACGCCGGTGACGACGAGCTTCACTTCCTCGCCGCGCAGGCGCGTGTTGCGCACCAGCAGATCGCGCCCCTCGGCGAGCACCGCTACCTCCAGCATCTGGTAGCGCTGCGCGATCTGGAAGCGCCACGCGCCGCCGTGCTGCGGCAAGTGGCTGGTCCAGGCGCCGCGCACCTCGGCCGGCACGATCCACAGCTCCACCTTGGAGATGCCGCCGACGCCGACCGGCTTCTCGGGCGTGCGCATCTCGAGGGTCTCGTCGGCCGGCCAGTCGCCGATACTGCCGTCGTGCGAGACGATGCGCGTGCCCGGCTTGAGCGCGAGCAGCCGCGGCAGCAACTTCTTGTTGAAATCCGGCAGCAGGTACATCGTGACCACGCTCGCCCGCGAGAGGTCGGTCTCGAAAATATCGCGCACCTCGAAGCGCGCGCGCTCGCCCACGCCTGCTTGCTGCGCGTTCTGCGTCGCGAGCTTCACCAGGCTGGGATCGAGATCGACGCCCAGTCCGCGCGCGCCACGCTTCGCCGCCTCGATCACGATGCGGCCGTCGCCCGAGCCCAGATCGATCACGAAGTCGCCGGCACGCACTTCGGCCATCCGCATCATGCGCTCGACGATCTCCGCTGGCGTCTGGACGTACGGCACCGTGCCGTCGTCCCAGGCCCAGGCCTGCGGCTGCGCCTGCGCGGGCGCGATGAGCAGCGCGAGCAACATCGATCGGGTAAGGATGGGAGGCATCGGATTTGTCTGCGCGGCGAGCACTATTACCTTTGGCGCGCGCGCAAAGCCACGCCTGCTTGCTGCGCGTTCTGCGTCGCGAGCTTCACCAGGCTGGGATCGAGATCGACGCCCAGTCCGCGCGCGCCACGCTTCGCCGCCTCGATCACGATGCGGCCGTCGCCCGAGCCCAGATCGATCACGAAGTCGCCGGCACGCACTTCGGCCATCCGCATCATGCGCTCGACGATCTCCGCTGGCGTCTGGACGTACGGCACCGTGCCGTCGTCCCAGGCCCAGGCCTGCGGCTGCGCCTGCGCGGGCGCGATGAGCAGCGCGAGCAACATCGATCGGGTAAGGATGGGAGGCATCGGATTTGTCTGCGCGGCGAGCACTATTACCTTTGGCGCGCGCGCAAAGCAAGCGTAGCTTCGCGCACAATATGAAACCAATAACCGCAATCCTCTCAGTTGCCTTCCTCGCCTCAGCCTGCAGCACGGTCGAATACCAGTACGTCGGCGGCCGGCAATCCCTCAAGAACGACCAGGGCCACGTCGTCGGGCAGAAGGAAATGCTGCGCGACGCGCGCACCGGCGAGCAGTTCGAGCAGGTCACCTACTTCACGCCACGCCGGGACGAGAAAGGCGTGATCACCGGCTACGAGGAGCCGCTGCCTCCCGGCGTCGTTGTGCGCGATCTCCAGGGCCGCCGCGTCGGCGTGCGGTACACCGATCTGCGCAGCCGGGGTACGAATCCGGGCAGCGGCGGCGTGACGGTCATCGTCAACCCGGCCGCAGAGCGTTAAATCCACGGGGTCGTAGAATTCGGGCTGCCGCGCCCCGGTAGCTCAGTGGATAGAGCAGCCCCCTCCTAAGGGGCAGGTCGCACGTTCGATTCGTGTCCGGGGTGCCACGTAGCCAACATAGGCGCCATGGCCAAAACCATTCTGCTGTTGATTGCGCTCGCTGCGGGTACGGCGT
>VBCP01000152.1 GCA_005888925.1 Betaproteobacteria bacterium
ATTGACGCCGCCGTAAAAAGAACCATCGCCGAGCTCGGAAGCATCGACGTGCTCATCAACAACGCCGGCATCGCCGGCCCGAGCCTGCCGGTCGTCGACTATCCGGTGGGCGAGTGGAAGCGCGTCATCGATATCGACCTCAATGGCCCGTTTCTCTGCTGCCGCGCCGTAGTGCCCCACATGGTCAAGGCCGGCTACGGCCGCATCGTCAACATCGCCTCGATCGCCGGCAAGGAAGGCAATCCCAACGCCGCCGCGTACGCCGCGGCGAAGGGCGGCCTGATTGCGTTCACCAAGGCGCTCGGCAAGGAGCTGGCGCAGACGGGAGTGCTCGTCAACTGCGTGACGCCCGCCGCCGCGCAGACCGCGGCGAAGGGCGGCCTGATTGCGTTCACCAAGGCGCTCGGCAAGGAGCTGGCGCAGACGGGAGTGCTCGTCAACTGCGTGACGCCCGCCGCCGCGCAGACGGCGATCCTGGAGCAGGTGACGCCGGAGTTCGCCAAGTACATGCTTTCCAAGATCCCCATGGGGCGCTTCGTCAAGGTGGAGGAAATCGCGGCGCTCGTCTGCTGGCTCGCTTCGGAGGAGTGTTCGTTCTCCACCGGCGCGGTATTCGATATTTCCGGAGGCAGGGCTACTTACTGAGGGGGGGTTATGAAGCTCCGTTGCATGGTCGCAATTGCGCTCCTGGCGGCAACGCCGGCGGTGGCGCAGCAGAAGCTGAAATTCGCGCATGTCTACGAGACGTCCGAGCCTTACCACACCTACGCGGTGTGGGCGGCGGGCGAGATCGCCAAGCGCACCAACAACAAGTACTCGATGGACGTCTTCCCGGCGTCGCAGCTCGGCAACGAGACGCAGATCAACCAGTCGCTGTCGCTCGGCACGGTGGACCTGATCTACACCGGCCAGGCGTTCGCCGCGCGCACCCATCCGCCGCTCTCGATCGGCGGCGCGCCCTACATGTTCCGCGACTTCGAGCACTGGAAGAAGTATTCCGAGAGCCCGGTGCTTGCCGAGCTGCTGGACGGCTATTTCAAGAAGGGCGGCAATCGGCCGATCGCTGCCTTCTACTACGGCGTGCGGCACACCACCGCCAACAAGGCGATCAACAAACCCGAGGACATGAAGGGCCTCAAGCTGCGCGTTCCCGATGCGCCGCTCTATATCATGTACCCGAAGATCGTCGGCGCCAACGCCACGCCGATCGCCTTCGCCGAGGTGTACCTCGCGCTGCAGAACAAGACGGTCGACGCACAGGAGAATCCGCTGCCGACGATCCTCGCCAAGAAGTTCTACGAGGTGCAGTCGCACGTGAACCTCACCGGTCACATCACCGAGATGCTGATCGCCATCGTCGGTGGGCACGTCTGGAGCAAGCTCTCGGACGCCGAGAAGAAGACCTTCGAAGCGGTGTTTCGCGAGGCGGCGGAGAAGTCCAATGCCGAGATCGTCAAGTCGGAGCAGCAGCTCGCCACCGATTTCGCCACCAAGTACGGAAGAACGGTGGTCAAGTCCGACCGCGACGCGTTCAAGAAAGTCTTCACGCCGTTCCTGGTGGGCAAGGACGTGCCCTGGGACAAGGCGCTGTACGACAAGGTGCAGGCGATCAAGTAGTGGCGGCCAAAAAACCCGGCCAGCGCCGCAGCGTCCAGTGGTTCGGGCGCCAGGACATCTACGGCTTCATCTATCGCAGCTGGGTGAAGAACCGCGGCGTGCCGAACGACCAGTTCGACGGCCGCCCGGTGATCGGCATCTGCAACACCTGGTCGGAGCTGACGCCGTGCAACACCCATTTCCGCGTGCTCGCGGAGCACGTACGCAACGGCATATTGGAGGCTGGCGGCTTCCCGCTCGAGTTTCCGGTGATGTCGCTAGGCGAGACGCTGCTCAGGCCCACCGCGATGCTCTACCGCAACCTCGCGAGCATGGACGCCGAGGAGTCGATCCGCGGCAATCCGCTCGATGGCGTGGTGCTGCTCGGCGGCTGCGACAAGACCACGCCTTCCATCCTGATGGGCGCGGCGACCGTCGACCTGCCGACGATCTTCGTCTCGGGCGGGCCGATGCTCTCCGGCAAATACCGCGGCCACGACATCGGCTCGGGAACCAATACCTGGTCGATGTCCGAGGACCTGCGCGCCGGCAAGATCACGCTCGTGGAGTTCCACGAGGCCGAGTCGTGCATGCACCGCTCGCATGGCCACTGCATGACGATGGGCACGGCGTCGACCATGGCCTCGATGGT
>VBCP01000147.1 GCA_005888925.1 Betaproteobacteria bacterium
GTTGGCGAGGCTCGCCATCGGTAGCTGCGCCGCGCTTGCGCTGGCCACGATCGCGCTCGATGCGGACGCTGGCCGCGGCCGAGGCGGCGGCGGTGGTGGCGGACGCGGTCACGCCGCGAGCGGTGGTAGCGCTGCGCACCACCACCATCATCATGGCGGCAGCCGCGTGTTCATCGGCGCGGGCTTCGTCGCCTGGCCGCCCGCGTATTACTGGCCTGGTTACTACTATGCGCCGGCAGTCGCCCCGCCCGCGGCGTACTGGTATTACTGCGCGGCAGCCGGCGCCTACTATCCTTACGTGCAGAATTGTCCTGGCGGCTGGGAGCTCGTGCTCCCGACGGCGCCGCCGTATACAGGCTACTAACCCATGGCGACGAAACCCGAAACCACCAGCGACATCAAGGTCGATCCGAACGCGCTGTATCTCGAGGAGATCTTCACCGACCGGCGCGTCGGCACCATCCGCCGGCTCACGCCGGTGAAGAAAGACGGCAAACGCGATGAGGCGCGCGCCGTGCTCTATGTCGGCGAGACGCAGGTGCTCACGCCGGCGGGCGCGCTGCCGATCGGCTTCGAGATCGGCGCCGGCTCGCTCGAGGAAGCGGCCGACAAGTTCGGCCAGCTCGCGAAAGAGGCGATCGAGCGCACGGTGAAGGAGCTGCAGGAGCTGCGCCGCCAGGCGGCGTCGCAGATCGTGGTGCCGCAAGGCCCGCTGCCGCCGGTGACCGGAGGCGGCGGCAAGATTCACATGCCCTAGGCCGTGAGCCGGGCCCGGCGGTAGTCGAACTCGATCGGGCGTATCTCGCCGCGCGAAATAGCGGCGATGCGCTCGTCCGAAAGCGGAAAGCTGAACTGTGCGTTGCGCATGCGGATGCGCGCCTGCAGCTGCTCCCCGACCAGCCGTTCCATGAGCTGCCAGTCGCTCGCGCTTAGGTTGTCCTGCGCGATGCCCGCGATGCCGGCGAGCATGTGCTCGAACTCGTCGTCGTACACCTTCGCGCACGCCTGCGCGACTTTTCCATCCACGCCTGAGTCTTTGAGCGCCATGCCTTCGGAAAAGAGCGTGCAGTATCCGCCCTCGGTGAACTTGCAGGCGCGCATGCCGAGCGCGCCGTGCTCGTCCTGGTGGCGATAGCGCAACGCGGTCAGCGCGTCTTCCTCCGGCCAGGGCTCGAGCATCTGCGGGTTGAGCTTCGGCGTGCCGGCCGGACGCAGCTCGTCGTGGAGATCGGCGAAGGCGCAGTAGTGGCTGTACTCGGCGCGCACGCCGTCCAGCGCGTCGAGTATTTCGTAGCGATCGATGGTCACGTCGATCTCGGGTCCGCGGGCCAGCAGATTTTTGAGCTGGCCGAGCACCACGCCGCCGCGGTCGTATTTGCCGACGCCCGAGCCCCAGAACTCCTTGAAGCACTGGCGGCGGAGCCACAGCAGATCGCTGTCGCGCGTGCGCTTCGGCGACGACCAGTAGCTGCGCACGACCTCGGCCTCGCCGGCCCAGAGCGGCGCGGCGACGCCGATCAGGCGCTGGATATTGCCGGCGGTCACGGCGTTACTATATCTCCGTGAGACGCGAAGCAGAGGCGCGCAGCTGGGTGCGCGATGCGAAACGCATCGTGGTGCTCACCGGCGCCGGCATCTCGACCGACTCGGGGATCCCGGACTTCCGCGGCCCGCAGGGCGTGTGGACCAAGAATCCGGTGGCCGAGAAGATGTCGAACATCCACTACTACCTCGCCGATCCCGAGGTGCGCAAAGCCTCGTGGCAGAACCGGCTCGCGAGTCCCGCCTGGCGGGCCACGCCCAATCCCGGGCATCTCGCGATTGTCGAGCTCGAGCGGCGGGGCAGGCTGCATGCGCTCATCACGCAGAACATCGACGAGCTGCACCAGGTCGCGGGCAACAGCGCCCACCTGGTGATCGAGGTGCACGGCAGCATGCTGCTGGGGTTGCGGCATGCGCGGAGCGATGGAGCGGGTGCTTGACCGCGTGCGCGCGGGCGAAGACGATCACAAGTGCCGCGACTGCGGCGGGATACTCAAGAGCGACACGATCTCATTCGGCCAGCAGCTCGTGCCCGAAGTGATCGACCGCGCCATGCACGCGGCGGGCGAGGCCGATCTGTTCCTCGCCGTCGGCACCAGCCTGCAGGTCTATCCGATCGCCGGCGCCTTCGACCTGGCGCGCGCCGCGGGCGCGCGCACGGTGATCATGAACGCGCAGCCCACGCCGTTCGACGACATCGCGGACGCGGTGCTGCCCGGCTCGATCAGCGAGCTCCTGCCGCGGCTCGTCACAGACCCAGAAAGCGCTTCGCGTTCGTTGAACTGATCGCGACCAGCGTCTCGCCGTGGATCTGCGCGAGCTCGAGGGTCTTCATCGGATGGCTGTCGCCGAGCGCGAAGGGGTAGTCGGTGCCGATGAGGATCTGCTTTTCACCGAACGTCCCGATGACGAAGCGCACCGCGCTCGGATCGAACACCAGCTGGTCGTAGTAGAAGCGCTTCGCCGTCACCGCCGGCGATTCGGCCAGTGACTCCTTCGCCTTCGGCACCATGTTCCACGCGTGCACCAGGCGCGCGAGGAGGATAGACATGACGCCGCCGCCATGGCTGAAGGCAATGCGCAGCTTCGGGTGGCGCGCGCCGATGCCGCCGGTGATCATCGAGGCGCAGGCGAGGCCGATGTCGCCCGGAAAGCACACCGCCTGCTCGGAGAATGCGCCGACGATGCGGTCCTGGCCCGCGGGGCGCAGCGCGTGCACGAAGATCGCGGCGCCCTGCTTTTCCGCCGCGCTGAAGAATGGCTCGAACCGGGCATCGCCAATGGAAATGCCATTCACATGGCTCGCGATCTCGACGCCGGCGAATTTCAAGCTCTTGCAGTACCTCTGCGATCATCGCGGCAATCTGGTCGTTGAGATACCGGACCATGACCTTCGCATCCGCGAGCGGCAGCCAGTAGGAGAGCAGCTCCGGCATCGGCGAGATCGCCTGGCGCGTGATGCGCATTGCGGCCATGTCCTCGATGCGCCGCGGTACGCTCCAGCTGCCGTCGGCCACGGTGCGGTAGACCTTGCCGGAGATCATGACGTGCTTGTGGCACGCATGCGCCGGCGCCATCGAGGGCCACGGCACGTCGCGTCCCGCGCCGGCGTACGCCGGAAAATTTTCTGGAACGACGTGCGTGTGGACGTCGATGCACTCGGGCGTCACGATGATGATTATAGAATCGGCGCATGACCCGCTTCGTCGCTTTGTGCTGCAGTTTCCTCCTCAGTTTCGCTGCCGCGGCCCAGCCGTGGCCTGCGCGCCCCGTCAAGATCATCGTGCCCTTCGGACCCGGCGGCAGCGCCGACACGCTCGGCCGGCTCGTCGGCGCGAAGCTCGCCGATCAGCTGAAGGAAAGCTTTGTCATCGAGAACCGCGGCGGCGCCGGCGGCGTCGTCGGCTCGGATCTCGTGGCGAAGGCGCCGCCCGACGGCTATACGCTGGTGGTCTCAGGCGTCGCCTCGCATGTGATTGCGCCGCACCTGCCCAACGGGACGCCGTACGACCCGCTGAAGGACTTCACCCACATCGCGCTCTTCGGCGGGCCACCCGCGGTGGTGGCGGTTCACCCGTCGCTTCCGGCAAAGACGCTGAAGGAGTTCGTCGCGCTCGCCAAGGAGAAGCCCGGTTCACTCAGCTATGGGTCACCCGGGCCCGGGACGCAGGGCCAGCTCGTGATGGAGCTCTTCAAGCGCGTCGCCGGCATCGACGTGTTGCATGTGCCGTACAAGGGAGCCGCTGCCGCGGTCACCGATTTAATCGGCGGGCAGCTCAGCTCGGTATCCACCACACTAAGTACCGCCGCGGGACAGATCGGCGCGGGACGCGCGCGCGCCTTGGCGCAGAGCTCGGCGAGCCGCTTGCCCGACTACCCCGACATCCCGACTTTCGTGGAGCAGGGCTTTCCGGACATCGTTGCCACCGTGTGGTTCTCGCTTTCGGGGCCAGCCAACCTGCCGCCGGAGATCGTCGAGAAGCTGAACGCCGAGGTGCGCCGCGCGCTCGAGCTGTCGGAAGTGCGCGCGAAGCTGCGCCATGAAGGCATCACGCCGAATCGGCTCGATGCGAAGGAGTTCACCGCTTTCGTGACCGACGAGCTGCGCCGCTGGGGCCCGATCGTCCGCGCGTCAGGCGCGAAGAACGATTAATTACTTGCTGCGGCCCTTCTTGGAATAGACGTCGGGATTCCACTCCGTCTCGTAGCGCAGCAGTCGCCCTGACGGGTCGAGGGTGACGTGCAGCAGCTTCGCGATGCCGACGTCGTAGTAGCGGTAGGTCCAGACCGTCGTGCCATTGGCGTACATATTTCGGATGTAGCTCGGCCCAACGATGCTCGCGACCTGCTCGAGCGTCATGCCGCGCTGCAGATTCTCGAAGTTCTGCTCCGTGAGGAGGTTGCGCACTTCGCGCACGCGATCATCTGGGCCGAAAGTGATGCGATCGGTGTAGTAGGGCTGGCGCGAATAGTCCCAGTACGCGCTGCCGTCCGGCAGCCGGCCGATCGTGGTTGGTTTACCAACGTGCGCGCCAACTTCGGCGCTCGCCATCCCGGGCGAGACGGCACGGTGCACGTCTGCGGCGCAGCCCAGAAGCAGGGCGCCGCAGACGGCGAACAGCGCGCGGCTCACGGCAGCTTGTAGCCCTTCTCCTTGAGCGCCTTGTCGACCCAGCTGCGGTCGACCGTGCCGGCGAGGATCTGCTTCATCGACGCCGTTTCCTTTTCCAGAATGGATTTCGCCGACGCCAGGATGCGCTCGGCGCTCTCCTGCGGCACCGCCACCAGCCCGTCGGCGTCGCCGCGGTGTGTGACGCCCGCGGCGAATACGGGGTAGCTGCCGGCGCCGATTTCGGCCGAGTCGCGGATCGCGCCCCAGATGACGATGCCGGCGACGCCGCGCTGCTTGGCGCGCGACATCATCAGCTCGCCGATGATCGCGTTGTCGAGAAAGCCGCCGGCGTCCACGACGATCACGTCGCCCGGCCGCGCGGTATCGAGCGCTCGATGGACCAACAAATTGTCGCCGGTGGCCGTCTTGACGGTGAAGGCAGGCCCGGCGAGCTTGCCCTCCTTGTGCATCGGGCGCAGCTGCGGCCCGCATGCGTAGAGGCGCTCCATGCTGTCGGAAAGATGCGGCGTCACCATCTTGCCGAGCTCGGCGACGAGCCGCGCGTCGGGCCGCTTCGGAATGTCCAGGACGCGCATGGAGGCGCTCATGCTTTTTTCCTCAGTCGTTTGTCCAGGCGGGGATAAACCCGGCGGGCGTTGCCCTCGAATATCTTTGCCTTGTCCGCCGCGCTGAGGTCGAGCTTGTCGACATAGCGCTTGGTGTCGTCGAAGTTGTGCCCGGTCTCGGGATCGACGCCCTTCACCGCGCCGAGCATCTCGGAGGCGAACAAAATATTCTCCACGGGGAAAGAACACGTTCTTCAGCAGGTGATCCTTCAGTAGCGGCTTTTTCATCTCCTGCGCGAGGCCGCGGTAGCGCCCCCAGTGGAACGGCACCGCGCCGCCGCCATGCGGGATCACGAACTTGAGTGTCGGGAAATCCTTGAACAGATTGCCCTGGATCAGCTGCATGAAGGCGGTGGTGTCGCCGTTGATGTAATGCGCGCCGGTGTAGTGGAACGCCGGGTTGCACGACGAGGTGACGTGGATCATCGCCGTCATCTCGAGCTCGCCGAGCTTCTCGTAGAGCGGATACCACCATTTGTCGGTGAGCGGCGGATCGGTCCAGTAGCCTCCTGCTGGATCCGGGTTCAGGTTTATGCCAACAAACCCCAGCCCTGCGAGGCGCTCGAGCTCCGGGATGCAGTTCTTCGGCGAGACGCCCGGATGCTGCGGCAGCTGGCCGACGGGCGCGAAGTTATCCGGCAGCAGCGTGCAGATTCTGTGTATCAAATCGTTGGACATGCGCGACCACTCGATGCCGGTCGCTTCTGTCCCGACGTGATGCGCCATACCCGCCGCGCGCGGCGAGAAAATCGTGAGGTCGCTGCCACGCTCTTTTTGTAGTTTTAATTGCGGCTGCACGCTTTGCACCAGCTGCTCGTCCGTGATGCCAAGCTCGTTGGTCGCGGGCTTGCGCATCGGATCGGCGAGGCCGGCGAGCTGCTTGTCGCGGAACGAGAGGAGGGCCTGCGGCTCGGTCGTGTAATGGCCGTGGATGTCGATGACCATGGGCTTAGTGTACTGTGCAAAATAATCAACAAATGGACCGGATCACTATTCCAGCGCTCGCGGAAATGAAACGCCAGGGGCGCAAGATCGTCGGCGTGGTCGCCTGGGACACGCCGATGGCGCAGCTCGCCGAGCGCGCCGGCGTCGATCTCCTCTCGGTGGGCGACTCGGTGGGCAAGAACCTCTGGGGCCATGCCACCGAGACCGAGGTGACGGTCGACGAGATGCTCGTCGTATGCAAGGCGGTGCGCCGCGGCGCGCAGCGCGCGCTGGTGAGCTGCGATGTGCCGGCAGCCGCCAATGCGGTGACCGCGGGCAGGCGGCTGGTCGATGAGGGCCGGGCCGACATGATCAAGGTGCACGCGTCGCCGGAAGTCGTCGGCGAGCTGGCGCGTGCCGGCGTTGCGGTGTTCGCGGAGTTTCATGGCGGCCGTCCGGTCGCCGAGCTGGTGGACGAAGCGAAGCGCCTGGAAGCTGCTGGTGCGGCGATGCTCGATTTCCGCCACTCGGGCCCGGAGGCCGGCGCGGCCGTGGTGAAAGCGGTGGCGATCCCGGTCATCGGTGGCCTCGGCGGCGGCCCGTGGCTCGACGGGCGCGTGCGCATGGCGCATGCCGCGGTCGGCTACGGCATGAGCTGGCTCGACTCGAACACCGAGAAGTACGCGCATGTCGCGAGCATCGTGCAGGCTGCGCTCGCGGCGTACGCCGAGGACGTGCGCGCGGCGCGCCAGATCAGGGGCCAGCGTGGCTGAAGCGCTGATCGACGGCCTGCGCACGCGCTACGAGGTGCTGGGCGACGGGCCGCCGCTCCTGATGTACGCGCCGGGCGGGTTCGACGCGACGATCGAGAAGTGGAGCACGCAGGGCGTCTACGCCCGCGTCAAGCTGCTCGATCACCTGCCGAAGAAATACCGCTGCATCGTGTTCGACCGGCGCGAGTGCGGGCAATCGGCCGGGCGCCTCGAGCTCATCACCTGGGCGCATTACGCACGGCACGGAAAGGCGCTGCTCGAGCACCTGCCGAAGAAATACCGCTGCATCGTGTTCGACCGGCGCGAGTGCGGGCAATCGGCCGGGCGCCTCGAGCTCATCACCTGGGCGCATTACGCACGGCACGGAAAGGCGCTGCTCGAGCACCTGGGCATGGAGCGCGCGCATGTCATGGGCGGCTGCATGGGCGTCTCGTGCGTCATGGCCTTCGCCGTCGCGCATCCCGCGGCGACGCTCAGCATGCTGCTGTGGTGGCCGGTCGGCGGCGCGAAATACCGCATCAAGGCACACCAGCGCTTCGCCGATCACCTGGCATTCGTCAAGGATTCCGGTCTGGACGGCGTGGTCGCGCATGTGCGTAAAGAGGGCAAGGCCTTTAACGCCGATCCGCGCGGCGGGCCGTGGGCCTCGCCGATTCGCAACGACCGCGCCTTTGCCGACACCTTTGCGAAGCAGGACGCCGGCAAATACAGCCAGCTCGTCGAGCGCATGGCGAAGACGCTGTTCGATCGCGACACCTCACCCGGCGCCGAGCCCGAGCAGCTCTTCAAGCTCGACATCCCGGCGCTCATCGTGCCGGGCAAGGATGAGTCGCATGCAACTTCGGCGGCGCGCTACCTGGAAGAGTGTCTACCGAAGTCGCAGTACTGGGACGCGCTGCCAGAAGCGCAGACTGAAGCTAACGCGCCGAAGCGGCTGCTGGACTTCCTCTCTCAGTAGGTCGCGAAGATTTTCTGCAGCTCGGCTGGATCCCGCGTCCGCGTCAGCGCGAGCATCAAGAGGACGCGCGCCTTCTGCGGCGTGAGGTTGTCGCCCCAGATGAGCGGCCGGCCTTCGACGGAGCGCGTATCGATGACGCGGCCCATGCCGCCGCGGTTGGTCATCACCACCGGAACGCCCTTGGCGACGTGGCGCTTCACGACCTCGTCCATCGCTGGAGTGCCGGAGCCGGTCGGGAAGCCGGCGATGACCAGGCCTTCCGCCTTTGCCTGCGCAATCGCGGCGTCGATCAAGGCGCCGTCGGCGCCGGCATAGGTATAGATGATGTCGACGCGCGGCAGCTTCTGGATCCGCGTGATGTCGAAGGCGGCAGTCGGCCTGGTCGGCGCGCGGTAGAAAGTCACGCGGTCCTCGTCGACGAAGCCGAGCGCACCGATGTCCCGGCTCGAGTAGGTCTCGAGGCGGTAGCTGATGTTCTTGCTGACGTCGCGCGCGGCGTTGATCACGTCGTTCGTCACTACCAGCGCGCCTTTGCCGCGCGCTTCGTCCGCGGCCGCGACGCGCACCGCCTGCAGGAAGTTCTTCGGGCTGTCGGAGCTGAGGGTGCTGAACTGGCGCTGCGCCGCGGTCAGCACGATCGGCTTGTCGGTCTTGATCGTGAGGCTGAGGAAGTAGGCGGTCTCTTCCACGGTGTTGGAGCCGTGGGTGACGACGATGCCTTTGACCTCGGGCTCGCGCGCCAGGATCTCGTTGATTCGCCGCGCGAGGGTGAGCCAGTTCTCGACCGTGATGGCGCTCGAGCCGACGCGGATCACTTCCTCGATCTCGAGGCGCGCGACCTTCTTCAGCGCCGGTATGGCTTCCGCTACTTCGCCGGCGTGGAGTCGCCCCGACGGCGTGTTGGCGATCGTGCCGCCGGTGGCGACGACCTTGATGAGCGGCAGCTTGTCTTGCGCTTGCGCGCTAGCGACGCCAAGCGCCAACGCGAGAAAAATAGGGACGGACCCTATTTTTCTCATCTGAGAATCACGTGCGGTTGGGAAAAATAGGGTCCGTCCCTATTTTTACTGCCAGGCGCGGTTGTCGACCGTGTTTTCGTAGGTCGCGCCGGAGGGCACGAGGCCCCAGTCGCGCGTCCACTCGTAGGTCTGCTGGAAGCGCTCGCGCGTGTAGGGCTCGGGGGGCGCATTGAGGATGCGTCCGAGCTTCAGGTCCTTGAGCTCGAGCATGCCGCCCGCTTCCTCGACGAGGTAGTGCGCGTACTTCGCCGGGTTCTTGTCGATCGCGCGTGCCGCCTCCGCTTCCGCCAGGAACATCTAGTGCAGCGTAGGGCCGGCGAGCTCGTCGCCCGCGGCTTCGCTGCGGGTGGAGTGCGACTCCATCAGCACGCGCAGGCCCTGCTTCTCGGCGACGCTGATCCACGGCTCCATCAGGCTGATGGCGGCGACCTCGCCGCGCTTCAACGCCTCGATGCGCTCGCGCATGGTCCCGGCGAAGGTGGTCTTGATCTGCTCGCGCTTGAGGAAGCCTTCGAGCAGCTTGAGCGTGGTGAAGTGCGAGCCGTTGAATGGGCTCACGCCGATCTGCTTGTCCTTGAGCTGCTCGGGCTCGTAGATGCCGGCCTTGGGATCGGTGACGATCGCCAAGGTCGACATTGCCGAGCCCAGCGCCACGATCTTCGCCGGGCGGTGGCCGGCGCCGACCTGCGACTCGACCGCGCGCTTCATGATGCCCCACTCGCACATGCGGAACTGGTCGCAGGCGCCCTGCTCGTAGAGCGCTTCCATGGTGCGCTCGAAGATGTTCGAGCGCAGCGCCTGGTGGTCGGAATCCTTCTGGCCCGAGCCGGGCGTCGTGATGATCTCGACGTCGAGCCCCTGGTCGCGGAAGAAGCCTTCGTCGCGCGCCACGAGCAGCGGCAGGTCGTGGATCGCGTTCATCATCGATGCTTTGACTTTTCTCATAAGCAACTCCTAGTTCGGGGACAGAGCCCGAACTAGTTTGGGCTCCGTCCCGGAATTAGTTTGAGCTCCGTCCCCGAATTATTCCCAAGCCCGGTTGTCGACGGTGTTCTCGAAAGTGGCGTTGGGCACCGTCATGTTCCATTTCACGGTCCAGCGATAGGTGTC
>VBCP01000151.1:0-3840 GCA_005888925.1 Betaproteobacteria bacterium
CCGAACTCCTCCACGCTGGCGGTGGTCGTGAACATGCCCTGGGCGGCCATCTTCTCCTTGGTGTCCGGGGCGTTCAGGCCGCGCACCGCTTCGGCATTGAGCTTGACGATGATCTCGCGCGGCGTGGCGCTGGGCGCGAACAGGCCGAACCAGCTGAACGCGTCGAATCCCGGCAGTCCGGACTCGGACACGGTGGGAAACTCGGGAGCGGTGGGCACGCGCTGCGCGCTGGTGACCGCGATGCCGCGGAGCTTGCCGTCGCGCGCGAGCGGCAGCCCCACCGGGAGATTGGAAAACACCAGCGAGATGTGGCCGCCCATCGCATCGGAGATCGCCGGGCCTTCGCCCTTGTACGGCACGAACTGCAGGTCGACCTTGGCCGCGAGCTTGAAGAGCTCGCCCGCCATGTGCGGCGTGCCGCCCGAGGCGGCGCCGAACCTCACCTGACCGGGCTTCTCTTTCGCGAGCTTGATCAGGTCGGCCACCGATTTCACTGGCAGCGACGGATGCACCACGATCAGAAACGGCGCGCGCGCGATCTCGGCCACAGGGACGAGGTCGCGCGTCGTGTCGTAGCGCACCTGGTCCTTGTATATGGCGGGCACCACGGCCTGCGTGGTTTGCGAGCCGGCGAGCAGCGTGTAGCCGTCCGGCGCCGACTTGACCACCGCCTCCGTGCCGATGATGCCGCTCGCGCCGGTGCGGTTCTCGACGACGAACGTCTGCTTCAAGCCCTCGGTCAGCCGCTGCGCAAGGATGCGGGCGGTCAGGTCCACGCCGCCGCCGGGCGCGAACGGCACCACGATGCGCACGGGCTTCGTCGGGTAGGCTTGCGCGAAGACCGCGGTGGACGCCGCGCCAATCAACAGGCTTACGCAGAGTTTCAGCATCGCGTCATCCTCGGGTCTCGGTGCATCATAACAAGATGGCCAAGCGCTGGAAGACGCGTCCGCAAGGATCGAACTGGGGCGAGTTCGGCGACGATGATCAGCTCGGCCGCTTGAATCTCGTGACCGACGAACGCCGGCTGCGCGCGCTGCAGGAGGTCAAGGCCGGACGCGTCTTCTGCCTGAGCCACCCGCTCGACCGGCCGGGCGGCACCGTGCTCAATTCCTTCCGCCATCCGCCGGTGTTCCATCCGGTCTACCGCGAGGGCGAGGTCTATTTCAACCTCTCATTCCAAAAATCGGACCCGCGCTACACCGACATCGGCTCCGACGAGGCGGTCATGCTCCATACCCAGTACTCGACCCACTGGGACGGTTTTCCGCACAAGGGGTCGCTGTTCGATGCGAACGGCGACGGCGTGGCCGAAAAGGTCTACTACAACGGCTTTTCGATCGTCGACGACGCCGGCCGCGGCACGCAGGGCGAGCTCGGCGCGACTAATCTCTCGATCGCGGGCGCCGCCGAGACCGGCATGCAGGCACGCGGCGTGCTGGTCGACCTGCGCCACCACTTCGGCGACGAGCGCGTCGCGGTCGACTACGAGATGCTCGCGAAGGTGCTGCAGGCCGACAACGTCCGGTTGGAGGAAGGCGACATCCTCTGCCTGCACACCGGCCTCGGGCAGCTCATCCGCGAGGCACGGGGCGAGCCCGGTGCTGCCTTGAAGACGGCGTGCGCGGTGATGGATGGCTACGACAAGAAGCTGCTCGAGTGGATCGCCGATACGGGCGTTGCGGCGATAGCCGCCGATAACCTGGCAGTAGAGCGCTCCTCCACCCTCGGCGTCGATCCGCGCATGCCGCACCGCGGCCCGGCGCTGCCGCTGCACGAGCACTGCCTCTTCAAGCTCGGGATCATGCTCGGCGAGCTCTGGTACCTCACGGAGCTGGCGGCATGGCTGCGCGAAAATCGCCGCAGCCGCTTCCTGCTGACCGCGCCGCCGCTGCGGCTGCCCGGCGCCGCCGGCTCGCCCGTCACGCCGGTGGCCACCGTGTGATTTCAGTTGTAACGCGCGCGCGTCGCGCTGATACGCAGCGCTCATCGACGGGGACGAAGATCAGCCGCGTGAACACAGATTACTGGCTATTTTCCGTCGGGCTTACGCTGCTGGTGCTGGTCGTCGCGTTTGTGTAGCGGGCGACGCTACTCGGGCTGGATCCCGGCTTCGCGGATCGCCCTGCCCCAGATCTCGTACTGGTCCTTCACGTAGACCGAGAATTCCTCGGTCGTTGCGCCCTTGGCGTCGAAGGCCTGTTTTGCCAGGCTCTCGCGCACTTCAGGGCGCTTGAGCAGCGCATTCAGCTCGCGGTTCAGGCGCTCGGTGATGTCCTTCGGCATGCGCGCGGGGCCGAACATCCCCGCCCAAGGCACCACGGAGAATTTCGGAAACCCGGCTTCCACGATCGACGGCACCTCCGGCAGCAGCGGGCTGCGGTTGGGCAGCGTGGTGACAAGCGGGCGCAGCTTCCCCTCGCGCACCTGCGGCGCGACGGTCGCGTACGAGCTGATCATCACGTGGATCGTGCCGGAGAGCAGGTCCGTGATCGCCGGCGGCTCGCTCTTGTAGGGGACGTGCATGAGCTCGATGTTGGCCTGCGAGGCGAGCATCGCGGTCATCACGATGCCGCTCGTATTGCCCGTCGCGTAGTTCAGTTTCCCCGGATTGGCGCGCGCATAGGCGATGAGCTCGGCGAGCGTGCGCGCCGGCACGCTCGGATGAACGAGCACGAAGAAGGTGTAATTGCCGACGAGACTGATCGGGGTGAAATCGGCGATCGCATCGTAAGGCACCTTGCGCAGGTGCGGCCCCGCGGAAAACGGGCTGTTGGTGCCGAGCACGATCGTGTGCCCATCGGGCAGCGCCCGCGCTACCTCGGCGGCAGCGATGGCGCCGTCGGCGCCGGGCTTGTTCTCCACCACCACCGGCTGACCCAGCGCCTGGCCGAGCGGCTGCGCGATGATGCGCATCACGATGTCGGTCGACGAGCCGGCGCCGAAGGGAACCAGCACGCGGACGGGTTTGCTCGGGTATTGCGCAGTGGCCGGCCCGGTGGCCGCCAGCAGAACGACCAGTAGCAAAGCCTTCATGCGCGCACCACCTTGTCCGGCGACTCGCCATACGGTGGGCTGTAGATGACCAGCACCTTCACCGGCGTGTCGCTCGTCGCGGTGAACTTGTGCATCTCGCCGGCCGGGAAATAGCACACGTCGCCCGGCTTCATCTCGCAGCGCTCGCCGCAGACCTCCGCGAGCGCGCTGCCTTCGAGCAGGTAGCACACCTGCTCCATCGTTGGGTGCGCGTGCGGATCGGCGCCGCGTCCCTTCTCGATCACGCCGAGCACGAGCTCCACGTTCTGCGCACCGACGTTGTCCGCGCCGACGAGCCGCTTGTTGGTGGTGCCGGTGTGATTCGCCGGGTGGTAGCTCGGCACGTCCGCCGCGCGCACGAAAAATCTTCGTTTCATCACGCCTCCTGGTGCGGCGAATCTACCACCGCGCCGCCCCCTTCTCTCATAATCGGCGTGCATGAACCCTCCGCAACCCAGCTTCCATATCGGCCCGGACTCCGACGAGGCGCGCCAGCTCATGGACGCCATCGACCGCTGGCTCGCGCGCGACGTGGCCCCGCACGTCATGAAGCTCGAGCACGACGACACCTGGCCGGCGGAGATGGTCGAGCAGATGAAGGCGTTTGGCCTTTTCGGCGCCACCATCAGCCCGCAGTACGGCGGCCTCGGCCTGTCGGCACAGCTCTACGCGCGCATCGTCAGCCGCATCTCCGAAGTGTGGATGTCGCTCACCGGCATCTTCAACTCGCACCTCATGATGGCGCTGCTCGTCGAGAAATACGGCTCCGAGGGCCTGAAGGCGAAGTACCTGCCGAAGTTCGCA
>VBCP01000151.1:3910-4350 GCA_005888925.1 Betaproteobacteria bacterium
GGAGGGAGGGCACCGTCTACATCTTGAATGGGACGAAGACCTGGATCTCCAACGGCATCCAGGGCTCCTGCTTCGCCGTCCTGACCAAGACCGATCCGGACGCCGAGCCGCGCCATCGCGGCATGAGCATGTTCCTGTGCGAGAAGGGACCCAGCTTCACCGCCAGCCGCAAGCTCGAGAAGCTCGGGTACAAGGGCATCGATTCAGCGGAGCTGGTGTTCCAGGACTACCGCGTCGCCGCCGACAACCTGATCGGCGAGGAAGGCCGCGGCTTCCACCAGGCGGTCGGCGGGCTCGAGCTCGGACGGATCAACGTCGCGGCCCGGGGCGTCGGCATCGCCAAGGCGGCGCTCGATGAGGCGGTCAGGTATTCGCAGCAGCGGCACACCTTCGGCAAGCCGATCTGCGAGCACCAGGCGATTCAGCTCAAGCTGGGCGAG
>VBCP01000628.1 GCA_005888925.1 Betaproteobacteria bacterium
GTGATGAGCGCGCTCATCATCGCGCAGGACGAGAAGGGCTGGCTCTCCAACGAGACGATGGACGCTGTCGCGAAGTATCTCGAGATGCCGCCCGTGGCGGTGTACGAGGTGGCGAGCTTCTATTCGATGTATAACCTCCAGCCCACCGGCAAGTACAAGCTGACCCTCTGCACCTGCCTGCCCTGCGGCCTGCAAGGCGCGCTCGCCGCGGCGGACCACCTGCGCGAGAAGCTCGGCATCGACTTCACCGAGACCACGCCGGATGGGCGCTTCACGCTCAAGGAAGGCGAGTGCATGGGCGCCTGCGCGATGGCGCCGGTGCTGCTCGTCAACAACAAGAAGATGCACGACTACATGTCCAACGACAAGCTCGACCAGCTCATCGGGGAGCTGAAGTGATGCCGAATCTGCCCCTAGATTACGGCCCGGACGCGATCCTGATGAAGGGCCTCGACGGCGCGAACTGGCGCCTGAAGGATTACGAAGCGCGCGACGGCTATGCCGCGCTGAAATCCATCCTGGAGAAGAAGCTCGACCCGACGCAGCTGATCAACGACCTGAAGAAGTCGGGTTTGCGCGGCCGCGGCGGCGCGGGCTTCCCGACCGGGCTCAAGTGGTCGTTCATGCCGCGCCAGTTTCCCGGCGCGAAGTACGTGGTGTGCAATTCCGACGAAGGCGAGCCCGGCACCTGCAAGGACCGCGACCTCCTGCGCTACAACCCGCACGCGGTGATCGAGGGCATGATCATCGCCGGCTACGCGATGGGCGCCACCGCGGGCTACAACTACATCCACGGCGAGATCTGGCAGGTCTACGAGCAGTACGAGGACGCCCTGCGCGAGGCCTATGCGGCAGGCTACCTGGGCAAGAACGTCCTGGGCTCGGACTTTTCGTACGAGATGTACGCCCACGTGGGCTACGGCGCCTATATCTGCGGCGAGGAAACCGCGCTGCTCGACTCGCTGGAAGGCAAGAAGGGCCAGCCGCGCTTCAAGCCGCCGTTCCCGGCGAGCTACGGGCTGTACGGCAAGCCGACGACCATCAACAACACCGAGACCTTCGCCGCCGTGCCCTGGATCGTGCGCCACGGCGGCGACGCTTTCCTCGCGCTCGGTCGGCCGAACAACGGCGGCACCAAGCTCTTCTCCGTCACCGGGCACGTCAACCGCCCGGGGAATTTCGAAGTCAAGCTGGGCATGCCCTTCGCCAAGCTGCTCGAGATGGCGGGCGGCGTCACCACCGGCCACAAGCTGAAGGCGGTGATTCCCGGGGGCTCGTCGATGCCGGTGCTGCCCGCCGACCTCATGATGAAGACCGACATGGATTACGACTCGATCGCCAAGGCGGGCTCGATGCTCGGCTCGGGCGCCGTGATCGTGATGGACGATCGCACGTGCATGGTGCGCGCGCTCGAGCGGCTCTCGTACTTCTACTTCGAGGAATCGTGCGGACAGTGCACGCCCTGCCGCGAGGGCACCGGCTGGCTCTACCGCGTGGTGAACCGCATCGAGAACGGCGCGGGGCGCATGGACGACCTCGCGCTGCTCGACAATGTCTCGGACAACATCGCCGGCCGCACCATCTGCGCGCTCGGCGACGCCGCGGCGCTGCCGGTGAAGAGCTTCATCAAGCACTTCCGCGACGAGTTCGTGCACCACATCGAGCACAAGCGCTGCCTCGTGCAGGGCGAGATCGAGCCCAGATGGGGCCGCAGCCAGGCGCATCTTCCGAAATCGATGCAGGAAGCGGCCTGATGGCGAACCTGAAGCTCGAGGTCGACGGCAAAGCGGTGGAGGTGCCGCACGGCTCGACTGTGATGGACGCCACCAACAAGCTCGGCGTCTACGTGCCGCACTTCTGCTATCACAAGAAGCTCTCGATCGCGGCCAACTGCCGCATGTGCCTGGTCGAGATCGAGAAGGCGCCCAAGCCCTTGCCTGCCTGCGCGACGCCGGTCACCGACGGCATGAAGGTGTGGACCCATTCGCCGGCGGCGAAGAAGGCGCAGAACGGCGTGATGGAGTTCCTGCTGATCAACCATCCGCTCGACTGCCCGATCTGCGACCAGGGCGGCGAATGCCAGCTGCAGGACCTGGCGGTCGGCTACGGTACGAGCAACTCGCGCTACACGGAAGAAAAGCGTGTCGTGCTGCGCAAGGAGCTCGGGCCGCTGGTGGCGGCCGAGGAAATGAGCCGCTGCATCCAGTGCACGCGCTGCGTGCGCTTCGGCCAGGAAATCGCCGGCGTCATGGAGCTCGGCCTCGCCGGCCGCGGCGAGAACGCCGAGATCGTCTCGTTCGTCGGCCGCGCCGTCGAATCCGAGCTCTCGGGCAACATGATCGACCTCTGCCCGGTGGGCGCCCTCACCTCCGAGCCCTTCCGCTACAGCGCCCGCACCTGGGAGCTCTCGCGGCGCAAGTCCGTGTCGCCGCACGACGCGCTCGGCTCCAATCTCGTGGTGCAGGTGAAGCAGAACCGCGTGATGCGCGTCCTGCCGCTCGAGAACGAAGCGATCAACGAGTGCTGGCTCTCGGACAAGGATCGCTTCTCCTACGAGGGGCTGAACTCGGCCGACCGCCTGCAGCGCCCGCTGATCCGCAAGAGCGGCCAGTGGGAAGAGGTCGACTGGCACGAGGCGCTCGAGTTCGTCGGCGCCGGCCTGAAAGGCAAGGACTTGGGCGTGCTCGCCTCGCCGCATTCCACGCTGGAAGAGCTGTACCTCGCCGGCAAGCTGGGCACGGCGGATTTCCGCCTGCGCCATTCCGATTTCTACAAGCGCGAGGGCGTTCCCTGGCTCGGCATGCCGATCGCGGAAGTCGAGAAGCTCGACCGCGTGCTGGTGATCGGCTCCTTCCTGCGCAAGGAAAGCCCGCTGATCGCGCACCGGCTGCGCCAGGCGGCCAAGCGCCGCGCGCAGATCCACATGCTGCACTCGGTGGACGACGACTGGCTGATGCCGATCGCCAGCCGCAAGATCGTCGCCCCCTCGGCCATCGTC
>VBCP01000154.1:0-4096 GCA_005888925.1 Betaproteobacteria bacterium
AGAGCGACGTCTAGCGACTTGCGCAGGAACGCGACGCCGTCGCTGCCGCCGGTGCCGCGCTTGAAGCCGATGACGCGCTCGACCGTCTTCACGTGCCGGAAGCGCCAGAGCTGGAAGTTTTCCTCGACGTCGACCAGCTTCTCGCACATGTCATAGCAGTCCCAGTACTGCCGGGGATCGTCGTAAATCAGCTTGAAAACGCCAACCACGCCGGCATGCCGCTCGTAGGGCTGCGACCAGTCGCGCTCGACGCGCTCCTGGGGCACTGCCATGCCGCGGCGCGCGAGGTGGCGCAGGAACTCGTCATACAGGCTCGGCGCATGCAGCAGCCGGTCCAGCAGCTCGCGCGTCGGCTCATCGTGGCGGTAGAGCTCCAGGCGCCGCGCGTTCTTGTTGCCGAGCAGGAATTCGATGGCGCGGAACTGGAACGATTGCAGGCCCGAGGCCGGGCCGAGCACGTCGCGGAACTCGAGATACTCGGAGGGTGTAAGGGTCTCGAGCACCGCCCACTGCTCGAAGAGCTGGCGCTGGATCTGCTTGACGCGCGCGAGGATCTTGAAGCAGGGCGCGAGCGTGTCCGCCTGCACGTGCTCGATCGCCGCGGCGAGCTCGTGGATCATGAGCTTCATCCAGAGCTCCGCGGTCTGGTGCTGGATGATGAACAGCATCTCGTCGTGGTGCTTCGAGCGCGGCCGCTGCGCCGAGAGCAGCACGTCGAGCGCGAGGTAGCCGCCGTAGGACGTCCCCGCCGCGAGCTCGGTGATGATCCCGGGATCGTCCTTGGACATGGTCCCTATAATGCCATCAGGTCCCGATCGAATCAGAGGCAGGGGAACGGCATGCTCAAGCTCTGCGGCTTCCACATCAGCAACTATTTCAACAAGGCGCGCATTGCGATGCTGGAGAAGGGCCTGCAGTTCGAGCTCGACCCGAGCTGCAAGCCCTCCCAGGCGGAGGACTTTCTCGCGCGAACCCCCATGGGCAAGGTGCCCTTCATCGAGGTCGACGGCGAGCACCTGGTGGAATCGCAGGTGATCTGCGAGTACCTGGAGGACACTTATCCACAGAAGCCGCTCTATCCGCGCGATCCGCTGGCCCGCGCGCGGGTGCGCGAGCTGATCACCATCATGGAGCTGCACGTGGAGCTGGTCGCCCGCCGTCTTTACGGGCAGGTGTTCTTCGGCCAGCCGGTGTCCGACGAGGTAAAGCAATCGGTGGAGAAGGATCTGTTGAAAGGCCTGCGCGCCTTTCGCAACCGCGCGAAGTTCGATCCGTATGTCGCGGGCGCCGAGCTCACGTACGCCGACTGTGCGGCATTCGTCCATCTACCGCTCGTCACGCTCGCGACCAAGCTCGCCTACGGCAAGGATTTCCTCGACGCCATGCCGCAAGTGAAGCCCTACCTCAAGATGATCGGCGAGCGTCCCGCGTTCAAGACGGTGAACGACGACCGCAAGGCGGCGCAGGCAGCGATGAAGAAGTGATCGCGCTGCAGGAGTACCTGCGCTATCTGGTCACGCTGACTGCGGTACTCGATCCGTTCCTCGCCATCCCGATCTTCGTCGGCGTCACTGCGGCGCGCGACGAGGCCGCGACGCGGCGCCTGGCGAACGTCGTCACGATCACCGTGTTCCTGGTGCTCGCCGGCGCGGCGCTCTTCGGTGAATCCCTGCTGAAGGTCCTCGGCGCAAGCCTGCCGGCCTTCCGCGTCGGCGGCGGCCTGGTGCTGCTCCTCATGGCGCTCGCGATGCTCAACGCCAAGGTGGGCGAGATGCGGCAGACGCGCGCCGAGGCCGCCGAGCTCGAGTCGCGCGAGGTCTCGGGCGTGGTGCCGCTCGCGGTGCCGCTGCTCGCGGGTCCCGGCGCCATCAGCACCACGATCATCGCGGCGCAGACCGGGGGCGTAGCGCATCTCCTCGCGCTCCTGGTTTGCATCGCGCTCGTCTCGGCGCTGCTGTGGGGGATGCTGCGCATCGCCCATGCGGTCGGCGAGCGCATGGGCACGACGGGCCTCAACGTCGCCACGCGGCTGCTGGGACTGATCTTGGCGGCGATCGCCATCGAGACGATGGCCGATGGCCTGAAAGAGCTCTTTCCAGGACTGGCGAGCTAGAGCGCCAGCGGATTGCGCGGCGTGCGCTCGCCGATGATGTCTTCCATGCGCGCGCCGATCGCGCCCTTGATGCGCGGATGCGTGAGGATGTAGAAGCGTTCTTCCTTCACCGCTTGCACGACCGCCTTGGCGACATCGTCCGCGCTCAGCCGGCCGTAGGCCACCGCCTTCTTCAGCAGCGCTTCGCGCGCCAGCGTTTCTTTGCTCTTCACCGTCGGCTCAAAGCCGGTCGGCCGGTTGCGTTCCGAGTCGGCGATGCCGGTGGGTACATAGGCCGGGCCGGATCCCGGCGGATTGATGATGCCCGCGACCGACGCGGTGTTCACCACGTGGCCTTGGTTGCGGGCGATGAGGCGCGGCACGAAGCTCCTTACGCCGTGGATCACGCCCCACAGGTTCACGCCGAGGATCCACTGCCAGTCGCCGAGACTCGTCTCCCACGCGGCGCCGAGCGGCGAGACGCCGGCGTTGTTGCACACCACGTGCGCGCCGCCGAGCTCCTGGTCGATCAGCTCGGCGAACGCCTCCACCTCCTGCGCCCTGGACACGTCCAGCTTCATCGACAGCGCGGCCACGCCTTTGCGCTCCACTTCGGCGAAGACCTCGCTCGTGTCGGTCACGTCGCCCAGCGCCACGTGCATGCCTTCGTCGGCGAACGCGAGCGCCATCGCGCGGCCCAGCCCGCTCGCGGCGCCGGTGACGGCGGCGACTTTGCCCTTCAGCTCTCTCATTGGCGCTCCAGCCAGTCGGCGGTTTCGCGCCACAGGCTATCGCGAAAGCGCTCGCGGAAAAAGCCGAAGTGGCCGATGCTTTTCACGCCGAGCTCGCGCGGCGCCACCGTTCGGGTCTCCCATCGTGAATTGGGATACAAGGCGCCGAGCGCGCGCACTGCGCCGAGCGGGGCAAACGGATCGTCGCTGATCGCATACGCGCGCAGCGGCGAGCGCACGCGCGCGTAGGCAGCGTCGACGCCGAGCGCGCCGACGAGATAGCGCGGATGGCGGCACCAGCTCGCCCACTCGGTCGCCACGCCCGCCGGCAGGTCCTCGCCGAAGCCCAGGCGCGAGCCGGGAAAGTAGCCGAGGAGCTTGGTGACCGCGGGCAGGCCGAGATGCGCCGCCGGCCACATCCAGACTCTGCCGAGCGCCGGCCAGTGGCGCCAGTAGCCGCTCTGCGAGCCGACCACCAGCGCCGCGGCGATGCGCTCGGGCTCGGGAAGCAGGCCCAGGGCCTGGCCGCCGAAGCTGTGGCCGACGATCAGGATGTCGGATGAGAAAAAGCGAAACGCTGCCGCGGCGTCGAGCAGCGCCCAGTCGCGCATGCGCGCCGCGAGCTTGCGGACGTCGGTGAAGCGCGAGCGGCCGATGCCGCGATAGTCGAAGCTGAGCGCGGTGAAGCCGCGCTCGGCGAGATAGGCGGCGAACTTTGCGTAGTAGGACTGCGGCACGCCGGTCGCCGGCATGATGAGCACCGGCCGGCCGCCGGAGCCGAACACGGCGGCGCCGAGCTGATAGCCATCCGCAGCGGTGAGCGTTATCTCCATGAGTTCCAGAGGAGCGAGGCGCCGCCGATCAGGATCAGCCCTTCCATGAAGAGCACGTGCAGGTGCGCGTGCATGCGCGTGACGAGCCACGCGGCGATGGCGCTGCCCGGGATCGTGGCGACGCCGATCACCACGCCGGTGACGAAGATCTCGCCATCGAGGAGCGCGAAGCGCTGGAACAGCGCCGCCTTGCAGACATCGAGCGCGATGCTGACGAGCGCGTCGGTGGCGAGCACGGCCGTGCCCGACATCCCGGTGCCGAGCAGGAGCGAGATCAGGATCACGCCGACGCCGCTCGTCAGGCCGCTCGCCAGGCCGAACACGCTCGAGCCGACCGCGAGGCCAGCCTGGCCGAGCGCGATCCTGCGCCGGTCGAGCGCGCGGCGCAGCGGCACCGAGAGCATCACCACGATGCCGAGCACCGTGCCGACCGCGCGCGC
>VBCP01000154.1:4385-5809 GCA_005888925.1 Betaproteobacteria bacterium
CCGGCGCCGTCGATGGCGACGTAGGTGAGCGTCGCCTCGGTCACCTTCACCACCTTCGGATCGGATGGCCGCCGTTCGGCGTAGACCTCGACCGTCACGGTGATCGACGTGGTGCCGATGCGCTCGAGCTCGACGTAGAACGAGAGCAGGTCGCCGATCTGCACCGGCTGCTTGAAGACGAACTCCTTGACCGCGACAGTGGCGACGCGGCCGCGCGCGATGCGCCCGGCCATGGTGCCGCCGGCGATGTCGACCTGCGCCATGATCCAGCCGCCGAAGATGTCGCCGTTCTGGTTCGCGTCGGCCGGCATCGGCATGACGCGCAGCGCCGGCTGCTTTCCTTCAGGCAGTTTTTCCATGCTTCAGGTACTGGAGCGGCCCGCCGCGGAACGGCGCGAAGCCGGTGCCGAAAATCAGGCCGGCATCGGCTAGATCGGCGTCGCCCACGATCCCTTCCTCGACCACGCGCTGCGCTTCGGTCAGGTACGGGGTAATCAGCTTCTCCACCAGGTCCGGTCCATACGGGTCCGGTGCTCCCTTTACGGCGCGTCCGTCCTGCCAGCGGTAGATGCCCTGGCCGGTCTTCTTGCCGAGCCGGCCCGCTTCGACGTTGCTGGTGAGCACCTTCGGGATCGAGGTGGTGTCCTTGGCGAGCGCCTTGCCCGCGTGCAGGCAGATGTCGAGCCCGACCGTGTCGGCGAGCTCTGCCGGTCCCATCGGCATGCCGAATTCTTCCATCGCTGCGTCGAGCGTCTCGGGCTTCATGCCTTCGTCGATCAGGCGGAAGGCGTTCTGCATATAAGGGCCGAGCACGCGGTTTACGAGAAAGCCCGGCGCATCTTTCACCGGCAGGGGCAGCTTGTCGATGTGGCGCACGAACGCGGCCGCCTGCTTGGCAAGCTCCGGGCGCGTTTGCGTGCCTTGCACCACCTCGACCAGCTGCAGCAGCGGCACCGGGTTGAAGAAATGGATCCCCACGAGCCGGCTCGGATCCTTCAGCGCCGTCGCGATGTCGCCGAGCTTGAGGCTCGACGTATTGGTCGCGAGGATCGCGGACGGCTTGGCGATCGCCTCGAGCTTGGCGAAGAGCTCGCGCTTCGCCTGCAGGTTCTCGAAGATCGCCTCGATGATCACGTCGGCCTGGCGCGCGCCCTGGCCGCTGACGTCGGGAATCAGCCGGTCGAGCGCATCGCGGATGCGCCGTTCATCGCGCAGGCGGCGCTTGAAGAGCTGCGCGGAGCGCTTCACCGCCGGCGCGAGCCGGTCGGGCGCAGTGTCCTGCAGGGTGACGGTGAGCCCGCGCATGGCGCAGATCGCGGCGATGTCGCCGCCCATCACGCCGGCGCCGACGACGTGCACATGCCGCGGCTTGAAATCCGCTCCCTTGCCCAGGCCCTTCATCCGCTCCTGGAGGAAGAAGATGC
>VBCP01000155.1 GCA_005888925.1 Betaproteobacteria bacterium
AAGCCACTCTAGTGCTTCGGGATCGTCGTCTACCAGCAGCAGATGGGGCACTTATGCTCTCCGTTTAGGGCCTTGCGTGGATGGCGACTGAGAAGCAGCCGCAAAATGCATACCAGCGGGCGTGAAAATTTTTCTGTCGCGCACTCAAGCAGTTGCCAAAAGTGCGTCACTCCCTACTGTCGCCTCACGGCGTCAACCGCATTGCCTTTTTTTCCATTGGCATAGTGCATGCATGAGCCAACGCGTCCGTCCGGGCGTGCTCGCGCACCCTCCCCTCCTCCCCACCGCGGGCGCGCCCGGCCGGCTTTATTTCTTCCCGAGGGATTTCCACATCGCGGCGCTGACGCTCTGCCGCGTGCTGCCGTAATCCGCCCACGGATCCTTCTTCAGCGCGGCAAGCCGCTGCGGCGCCGTCTGCACGGTGAATTTCTGCCGGAGGTCCTCATCTGCCGTGAGCTCGTCCCACGCGAGCGGCGTCGAGATGCCGGCGCCGGGGCGTGCGCGCGCCGAAAAGGCCGCGACCGCGCTCGCGGTCTCCGAGTTGCGCAGGTAGTCGACAAACACCTTCCCTTCGCGCCGCAGCTTCGCCAGCTTGGCGGTGAATAGCTTCGGCTCGGCGCGCACCAGGAATTCCGCGATGAGGCGCGAGAACTCCTTCACCTCGGACCAGCCGAGCTTCGGCACGATCGGCACCACGACGTGCAGCCCTTTGCCGCCGGTAGTTTTCAGGAAGCAGCGCAGCTTCAGCGCCTCGATCACCGTGCGCGTCGTCTCGGTTGCGCGCACCAGTTGCGGCCAGGACAGGTCCTCATCGGGATCCAGATCCATCGTGATGCGGTCCGGATGCTGCACATCGGGCCCGGTGGCGCCCCAGGTGTGGAGCTCGACCGCGCCGTTCTGCACCAGCGTGATCAGCGCGCTGTGTGACTCGATATAGATGTAGTAGCCCTTGCTCGAGCGCTCGCGCTTGAAGGTCTTGACGTCGCCCGGGCTCGCGCCCATCGCGAGGTGGCGCTGGTAGAAGCATTGCTTCTCGGCGCCCTCGGGACAGCGCACCAGCGTCAGCGGGCGGCGCGCGAGCTGCGGCAGGATCAGCCCGGCCACGCCGTCGTAGTAGCGCGCGAGATCGAGCTTGCTGATGCCGAGGCTCGGCCAGATAAGGCGCTCGGGGTGCGAGATCTTCACGCCGTGGACTTCGTTCCCGTGAGCCGCGGGTTTGACTTCAGGCGGCCGCTGCGCGCGCTCGTCGAGCACCGACTTCGGCGGGATGTCTTCGCGCAGGCCGAGGAACGAGGCCTGGCGCAGGATGCCGTCGTCGGTGCGCTCGGCGAAGGCGATCTGCGCGACGAGCTGCGGCTTCACCCACCGCACCGCCTTCTCGCGCGGCGGGTTGACGAGCGGCGAATCCGCGCGCCTGATCGCCGCCAGCCGCTTCGTCAGCGTCGCGAGCCATTCCTCGTCGAATCCGGTGCCGACTTTGCCCGCGTACCTGAGCTTGCCGCCAGGCGCGTCGTACACGCCGAGCAGCAGCGCGCCGAAGCCGGTCCTGGAACCGCCCGGGGCGGTGGTGCCCACAATCACAAAATCCTGCTCGAGGCGGCACTTGAGCTTGATCCAGGTCTTGGTGCGGCCCGAGACGTAGACCGAGTCGGCCAGCTTGCCGATCAGGCCCTCGAGCCCGAGCTTGCACGCCTTGTCGAGCACCTCGGCCGAGTCGCCTTCCAGGTGCTCGCTGAAGCGCACGCTGCCGGATCCCTTCAGCAGCTTTGCGAGACGCGCCTTGCGCTCCGCAAGCGGCAGGCGCCGCAGGTCGGCGCCTTTGAGGAACGGCGCGTCGAAGACGTAGAACACGATCCGGGCGTCGGCTCCTGCGTCGAAGGCGTTCTGCAGCGCCTGGAAGCTCGAGCGGCCGTCCTCGCGCAGCACCATGATTTCGCCGTCGAGCCAGGTATCGGTGAGCTTGAGCGCCTTCAGCGCCTTCACCAGATGCGGCAGCCGCTCGGTCCAGTCCTTGCCGCTGCGCGTGAAGAGCCGCGCGTCGCGCTTGGTGAGTCGCGCCAGCATGCGGTAGCCGTCGTGCTTCACCTCGTAGAGCCACTCGCCCGTCTTCGGCGGATCGGTGACGAGCGTCGCGAGCTGCGGCGAGATGAACTGCGGCAGCGCCGCGGCTTTTTCTGCCCGCTTGGCGCGCTTGGGCGCGCGCTTTACGCTTTCGGGTCGCTCGGCGGTGACGTCGTAGCCGGAGCGGGCTTCTTCGTCGTTGCGCTTGATGAGGAGCCATGCGGGCCGGTCCTCGTTGCCCCGCGTGCGCGTGAGGATCCACGAGCCGCGCAGCTTCTCGCCGTCGAGGCGAAAGTGCAGCCGCCCCTTGCGCAGCGCCTCGAGCGGATCGCGATCCTCCGGCGTCCAGGTGCCTCTGTCCCAGAGCAGCACCTCGCCCGCGCCGTATTGTTTTTCGGGAATGACGCCTTCGAACTCGCCGTAGTCGAGCGGATGATCCTCGGTCTGCATGGCGAGGCGCTTGTCGGCCGGATCGAAGCTGGGTCCCTTCGGTACCGCCCAGCTCTTCAGCACGCCTTCGAGCTCGAGGCGAAAGTCGTAGTGCAGCCGTGTCGCCGCGTGGCGCTGGATGTAATAGCGCAGCGCCTTTTCTTTGGCCGCAAGCTTCCGTCCCCGCGGCTCGGGGGTGAGGCTGAAGTCGCGCATCTCGCGATAGCGCCCGAGCCGGTCGGCCATGCGCCAATGCACAGCAATGTGCGCGCCCGCGCGCGGTAATTGCTACAGGCGGCACGCAAGACTTACCGGCTGATCGGGCGAGTGCTCAGAGCGCAGAGGACACTGGCACGGTCTGTGCAGTATTGCCGGGCAACGAAAGGACACTCATGGGTCCGGCAATCGCATTACGACTGCGGCAGCACCTCACGCTCACGCCGCAGGTCCAGCAGGCGCTCAAGCTCCTCCAGATGTCCGCGCTCGAGTTCGGGCAGGAGATGGAAGAGGCGCTCGCGGTCAATCCGTTTCTCGAGGAGAACCCGGAAGCGCAGACGCCGCCGCTGCGCGACGCGGCGACGGTCGAGGACGTCGTCGTGCCGCAGGAGCAGCCCTCGGGTCCGCCGATGGAGCGCGACCAGGAGGACTGGGGCGGCGCACACGACAGCCCGCCGACGCTCACGCAGCACCTGCGCGAGCAGCTGATGATCTCGCAGATGGCCGACCGCGACCGCGCGCTCGCCCACATGATCGTCGACAGCCTCGACGACGACGGCTACTTCAAGATGGCGTTCGACGAGCTCGCGGCGCTGGTGCCGGCCGAGCACGACGTGCGCGCGGACGACTTCCTCGCGGCGCTGCGCATGGTGCAGAGCCTCGACCCGGCGGGCGTCGGCGCGCGCACGCTCGACGAGTGCCTGCTGCTGCAGCTGCAGGCGCTGCCGGAGGACACCAAAGGCCGCGAGGTCGCGATGCGCATCGTGCAGGGCAACCTGCCGCTGCTCGCCAACCGCGAATGGGCGCGGCTGCAGCACGCGGTCGGCTGCGACGAGCCGACGCTGCATACCGCGCGCGCGCTGATCCGCTCGCTCGATCCGCGCCCCGGCCAGCGCTTCGGCCCGCAGGAGGCGCGCTATGTCGTGCCCGACGTGATCGTCAAGAAGCTGCGCGACCGCTGGGTCGCGATCATCAACCCGGCGTCGCTGCCGCGCGTGCGCCTGAACCGCGCGTATGCCGAGGCGATCCAGAACCGCAACGCCTCGAACCAGTCGCTCGCACGCCATCTGCAGGAGGCGCGCTGGCTCCTGCGCTCAATCGAGCAGCGCTTCGCCACCATCCAGCGCGTCGCGGATGCGATCGTCGCGCGCCAGCGGGGCTTCTTCGAGTATGGCGAGGTGGCGATGAAGCCGCTGACGCTGAAACTGATCGCCGGCGAGCTCGGCCTGCACGAGTCGACCGTGTGCCGCGTGACCAACAACAAGTACATGGCGACGCCACGCGGCCTGTTCGAGTTCAAGCACTTTTTCTCGCGGCGCCTCGCCACCGAGAACGGCGGCGCCGCTTCCGCCACCGCGGTGCGCGCGGTGATGAAGGAATTGATCGCCGCGGAGGATCCGCGCGCGCCGCTGTCGGACGCCGAGCTCGCGCGGCTGCTTGCGCAGCAGGGCCTCAGGGTGGCGCGCAGGACCATCACCAAGTACCGCGCGCTGATGCGTCTGCCGAGCGTGGACGTGCGGCGCGCCGACGTCAGAAGGAGTGCCTAATGTCCCGCATCGTGGCTGGCCGCTTTGACCGCAGCGTCGACGCCGACGCCGCGCTCGACATGCTCAAGCGCGACGGTTTTTCGCGCAGCGAGGTCGACGCCTTCTATGTCGGCCCGCCGGGGCAGAACGCGCGCACGCCAATCGGCGGCGACGTCTATAGCGACGCCGGCGCGCGCGGCGCCGGCCGCTCCGGCGCGATCGGCGCCGCGATCGGCTTCGCCATCGGCCTGATCATCGGCTCGCTCATCGGCATGCACGCGGTACTGCTAGCGTGCGGCCTGGGCGCGCTGGTCGGCGCCTTCGCGGGCGTCATGACCAGCCTGCACGGTGGTACGCGCCGCGAGGCGACGCCCGAGCATCCGCTGGAAACCCGCGGCGGCCGCATGATCGCCGTTTGCATCGACCGCCCCGGCACCGAAGCGCTGGCGGTGGCAGCCCTGCGCGCCAACAACGCGCGCGACGTCGGGCGCACCGAAGGCGAATGGCGCGACGGCTCGTGGCGCGACTTCGACCCGCGCACCCCGCTAGCGACGGTCTAGGTTTTCTTCCGCAAACGCCCAGTTGAGGCGCTTCTCGACGACCGCCTGCACGTAACGCTCGCGCTGGTTGCGGTAGTCGATGTAATAGGCGTGCTCCCAGACATCCAGCGCTAGCAGGCAGCGCACGCCGCGCGCCATCGGCGTATCGGCGTTGGCGGTGGCGAGGACTTCGAGCTTGCCGTCCTTGTCGACGAGCCAGGCCCAGCCGCTGCCGAACTGGCCGTTGGCCGCGGCGGCGAACTTGTCGACGAAGCTTTCGTAGGTGCCGAAGTCGCGCTCCAGGCGGCGGCGCAGGGCCGCCGAGGGCGCGGCGGACTTCGGCGCGAGCGAGTGCCAGTAGAACTCGTGGTTCCAGGCCTGGGCGGCGTTGTTGAAAAGCTTGCCCTCGCTCGAGCGCACCACGTCCTCGAGGGTCGAGCCGC
>VBCP01000629.1 GCA_005888925.1 Betaproteobacteria bacterium
ACTGCGGCACGCAGGCGCCGCACCATATCCGCCGCTACGTCTGCCAGGAGCTCGGCATCGACGAAGGCCGCCTGCGCGTCGTGTCGCAGGATATGGGCGGCGGCTTCGGCTACAAGGGCAAGCACTACCCGGAGGAGACGATCATCGTCTGGGCGGCACGCAAGCTCCGCCGCCCGGTGAGGTGGATTGCGCGGCGCCAGGAATCGTTTCTCTCCGACACCCAGGGTCGGGACCATGCCACGCGCGCCGAGCTGGGACTGGACCACGAGGGCCGCTTTCTCGCGCTGAAGGTCGATACGACCGCCGATCTCGGCGCCTATGTGTCGAGCTTCGGCGCCGCGATTCCCGGCCCGATCTACAGCGCGCTGCTCGCCGGCGTGTACCGCACACCCTATGTATATGTGGAAGTGACCGGGGTCTTCAGCAACACTGTTCCCACTGACGCTTATCGCGGCGCCGGACGCCCGGAAGCCTGCTACGTACTGGAGCGGCTCGCCGACAAGGCGGCGCGCGAACTGCGCATCGATCGCGCCGAGATCCGGCGCCGCAACCTGATTCCGGCGAGCGCCATGCCTTACAAGACACCGGTCGGGCCTACCTACGATTGCGGCGATTTCCCCAAGGTGTTCGAGCGCGCGCTGGAGATTTCGCAGTTCAGCCGGCAGAGAAAACCCGGCCATGGTATCGGCATCGCCTGCTACGTGGAATCCTCCGGCGTGGCGCCGTCGCGGCTCGCCGGCATGATGGGCGCGAAGGTCGGCTTCTACGAGTCGGCGCAAGTGCGCGTCGCCCCCGATGGCAGCCTCACGGCATATCTCGGCACGCACAACCACGGCCAAGGGCATGCCACCACGTATGCGCAGATCCTATCGGCGCAGCTCGGCGTGCCGATGGAGCGCATTGCCATCGTGGAAGGCGATACGGCGGCGGTGCCGGTGGGCACGGGCACGTTCGGCTCGCGCTCGATAGCGGTGGGCGGCTCCGCGCTGCAGGTGGCTGGGGCGAAAATCATCGCCAAGGGCAAGCGCATCGCCGCGCATTTGCTCGAAGCCGCCGACCGGGACATCGAGTTCCGCGACGGCGCCTTTGCAGTCGCAGGCACTGATCGGAAGGTCACGTTCCAGGCGGTGGCCGGCGCGGCGTATGTGCCGCACAACTATCCGCTCGGCGAGCTCGAGCCCGGGCTCGACGAGAACGCGTTTTACGATCCGCCGAATTTCGCCTTCTCGAATGGCGTGCACGTCTGCGAAGTGGAGCTCGACGCCGATACCGGCACGGTGCAGATCGTCGGCTACTGGGCGGTGGACGACGTCGGCACGGTGATCAACCCGATGATCGTCGAGGGCCAGCTGCATGGCGGGATCGCGCAAGGCATCGGGCAGGCGCTGGGCGAGCGCACCGTGTACGACGAAGGGCAGCTGCTCTCGGCATCATTCATGGACTATGCGCTGCCGCGCGCGGGCGAGCTGCCGTTCTTCGTCTCCGAGCTCGACGAGAGCCAGCCCTGCACGCACAACCCGCTCGGCGCGAAGGGCTGCGGCGAGTCCGGCGCCATCGCCGCCCCCGCGGCGGTGATCAACGCCGTGCTCGATGCGCTTCGCCCGCTCGGCGTTGAAGATCTCGAGATGCCCGCTTCGCCGCACCGGATCTGGCAAGCGATAATGCGCAAATGATCCAGTCGGCGTTCCGCTCCCAGGAAGTCAATCCGGCGAAGCTCGTGCAGCTTTACCGCAAGGAGTTCGAGCTCTGCCGGGTGAAGAAGGGCGAAACGATCGCGGTGATGAGCGACCTCGCCACGCGCCGCGAGTACATCCAGGCAGCGTTCGCCGCGGCGGACGATCTCGGCGCCGATATCTACGAGCTGTGCGTCAACGCGCTGCCGTCCTGGACCAAGGTCGGTGTGCCGACGATCGGCCAGTGCAAAGGCACGCTCGAGGCGCTCAGCGCTGCGGACATCGTGGTCGTGTTCCACGTGCCGCTCTTCACCAAATGGCTGAAGCAGGTCATGGACGGCGGCACGCGCGTGCTGATGATCATCGACGCGCCAGACGATCTCGAGCAGCTGATGTCGCCGGCGGGGCTGAAGGAAGCCTGCAAATATGCCGAGTCGCTCTACAAGAAGACGCGCCGTGTCCGGGTGACGAGCGAGGCAGGCACCGATCTGACGTACGCGTGCGGCGAGTACCCGGTGATGACGCAATGGGGTTTCGCGGACGAGCGCGGCCACTTCGACCACTGGGGCGGCGGGCACATCCACACGTTTCCGAACGAGGGCAGCGCGCAGGGCACGGTCGTGCTGCAGCCCGGCGATATCGTGATCCTGCCGTACTGCCGGTACGTGGCGGACGCGGTGAAGCTCGAGATCCGCGAGGGCCACATCGTCGAGGTCCAGGGCGGGATGGACGCGAAGCTGATGCGCGACTGGCTCGATGACGGTAAATCGGCGAGCACCGACCGCGATCCGTACGCGGTGTCACACCTCGGCTGGGGCATGAATCCGCAGGCGCTGTGGTACGGCATCGCGCTGCACGGCGACCTGCCCGAGCGCCATCGCGCGGCCGCGCGCACTTTTCCCGGCAATTTCCTTTTTTCGACCGGCCCGAACACGCAGGGCGGCGGCAAGCGCAATACCCGCGGGCACTACGACGTGCCGATGCGCGACTGCACGGTGGAGCTCGATGGGAAGGTCGTGATCGAGCGGGGCAAGATCGTCGACGACAAGATGCGCGTCAAGCGCGAACCGAGATAGGGGCAAGCATGCGAACGTTAATTCTGGGCATTGGGCTCGCCGCGGCAGTAGCGGCGCATGGTGCGGATAAGGTGAAGATCGGCTTCATCAGCACGCTGTCGGGTCCGAACGCCGCGATCGGAGCCGACATCCGCGACGGCTTCAACTTGGCGCTCAAGCTGAACGGCGGCAAGCTCGGCGGCCTGCCCGCCGAGGTGCTGGTCGGCGACGATCAGTTGAAGCCCGAAAACGCCAAGCAGCTCGCCGAGCGCTATCTGCGCCTCGAGAAGGTCGACTTCATTACCGGCGTGGTGTTCTCGAACATCGTGCTGGCGGTCGCGCCCGACGCGCTCGCGAGCAAGGTGTTTTTCGTTTCGCCTAACGCCGGTCCGGCGCAGTACACCGGCGCGCAATGCAATCCCTTCTTCTTCGCCGCTTCCTGGCCGAGCGAGGCCTACAGCGAGGCGGCCGGGCAGTACGTGACGTCCAAGGGCATCAAGAACGTGCTGTTCCTCGCGCCGAACTACGTCGGCGGCCAGGACGCCGCCACGGGTTTCAAGCGCTATTACAAAGGCAAGCTGGTCGACGAGATGTACACCAAGCTCGGCCAGCTCGACTACGCCGCCGAGCTCTCGCAGATCCGCGCCAAGCAGCCCGAGGCGCTGTATGTGTTCCTGCCGGGCGGCATGGGCGTGAACTTCATCAAGCAGTTCGTCGCCGCCGGCATGTCGAAGGACATGCAGCTCATCGTGCCGCTGTGGGGCTCGGACCAGGACATCATCCGCGCGGTCGGCGAGCCGATGCTCGGGCTCTTCAGCATCGGGCACTGGTCGATCGACCTCGACAACCCGGCCAACAAGAAATTCGTGCCCGCCTTCGAGGCCGAGTACAAGCGGCTGCCGACCGGCTATGCCGCCTCGGGCTACGACACGGCGCTGCTGATCGACTCCGGCATCCGCCGCGTGAAGGGCAAGATCGAGGACAAGGACGCCTTGCGGGCCGCGCTGCGCGCCGCTGACTTCAAGAGCGTGCGCGGCGAGTTCAAGTTCAACCGCAACCAGTTTCCGGTGCAGAACTATTACCTGCAGGTCGTCGGCAAAGGCCCCGACGGTCGCATCATGCACAAGACGCTCGGCACGGTCCTCAAGGATCGCGGCGACGCCTACGTGCAGGACTGCAAGATGAAATGAAAAGGGGCCGCGCGGGCCCCTTCGGTAGGCGAGAAGGCTACTGCTGGATCATCTTCAGGCCGGCCATCGCCGCTGCCGCGTCCTGATCGGCGTTCGCGCCGCTCACGCCGATACCGCCAACCACCTTGCCGCCGACCATGATCGGCAGGCCGCCTTCGATCGGCGTCGCGCCTCGCAGGCCGAGGAGCGCGGTGCGTCCCTTGGCGATGCCGTCCTCGAACGCCTTGGTCGGCCGGCGGAACATTGCGGCGGCCTTCGCCTTGTCGAGCGCGATATCGATGCTCGCGGTCTGGGTGTCGTCCATGCGCTCGAAGTAGATCGGGAAGCCGTGGTTGTCGACGATCGAGACCGCCATGCGCCAGCCGTTCTTCTTCGACTCGGCGACCGCGCCGGCGGCGATCTTCTTCGCGGTGTCGACGTTGATCGATTCGCCATAGGGCGGCCGCTCTTGCGCGGCGACGCTCAGGGCAAACACTGCAAGGGTGAGGCCGACTGCCAATCTTGCTCTCATTGCCACTCTCCTCAGGTGGTGGGGAAGGCCACGATACGTCGGTCGAGCAGCCTCTCGACCTCCGCTGGTGAACAGCCCAGCTCGGCGAGCAATTCCCGGCCGTGCTCGCCGACCTGCGGCGGGTCGGCGCGCTTGGCTAGGCGCTTGCCGTCGAACTCGAGCGGCAGCGCGGGGACGCGAATGGTTTTTCCCCGCACGCGAGTTTCCACCAGGCCGTCTGAAGCCTTGAGGTGCGGATCTTCGAGCAGGTCCCAGGGCTTGGCGATCGGTGCGAAGGGCAGGCCGATGGCTTCCAGGTGCGCGGCGAGCTCCGCCTTGGTGTAGCGCCGCATGATCTCACCGAGGCGCGGAATGAGCCAGCCGCGCTCCTTCACCCGCATGCCATTGGTCTTGAGCCGTGCATCCGCTGCGAGCTGCGGCTCGCCGAACTCGCGGCAGAACACCTCCCACTGCGTGTCGGTGACCACGCCGACGAACAGGCGCCCGTCGTCCTTCGTCTCGAAGATGTCGTAGACGCTCCAGGCCGGGCGCTTCACCGACATTGGCGGCGGGGCCTCGCCGGTGAGCTCGTATTGCGCCATGTGCTGCGCGACGAGCAGCGCCGTGGTCTCGAACAGCGCGCTGGTCACCCGCTTGCCGCGGCCGGTCTGGTCCCGCTCGCGCAGCGCGGCGACGATGCCGAGCGCGGCGAAGGTGCCGCCGAGGATGTCGATCACCGATGATCCCGCGCGCAGCGGCCGGTCCGGCAGGCCGGTCATGTAGGCGAGCCCGCCCATCATCTGCGTCACTTCATCGAGCGCGGCGCGGTGCTCGTAGGGGCCTTTCAGGAAACCCTTGAGCGAGCAGTAAATGAGCCGCGGGTTGCGCTCGGTGAGGGCAGCGTAGGAAAAGCCGAGCTTGTCGAGCGCGCCGGGGCGGAAGTTCTCGGTCAGGACATCGCTGCGCTCGACGAGCTTGATGACGAGCGCGCGGCCCTCCGGATGCTTGAGGTCGAGCGCCAGGCTCTTCTTGTTGCGATTGAACACCGGAAAGAAGCCGGCGCCGGCGTGCTCGAGGCGCCGCGTGTTGTCGCCTTCGAGCGGCTCGACCTTGATCACTTCCGCGCCGAGGTCCGCGAGCATCAGCCCGCAGGAGGGGCCCATCACCATGTGCGCGAACTCGACGACGCGCACCCCTTCAAGCAGCGGCACGGAATCCTTTGGGCAGGCCGGCGAGCGGCGTGTGGCCGTAGACCGGCTCCTCGGGGATGGCCTCGACCAGGATCTTGCGCGCGGCGAACAGCTTCTCGAGATCGATGCCCGTGCCGATGCCCATCGCTTCGAACATGAACACCAGGTCCTCGGTGATCACGTTGCCGCTCGCGCCGGGCGCGAACGGGCAGCCGCCGAGGCCGCCCATCGAGCTGTCGAAGGCGCGCACGCCTTCCTCGTAGGCCGCGAGCGCGTTGGCGAGCCCGAGGCCGCGCGTGTCGTGGAAGTGGGCTCCCTCGAGCTTCGCGCCGATGGCCTTCCTGACTTTGGAGAACAGGCGGCGCACCTGCGCCGGGTTGGCGTAGCCCACCGTATCGGCCAGCGCGACGCCGTCGCAGAACTGCGCGAGGGCGGTGGCGATGCGCACCACGTCGTCCTCCGGCACGGCGCCCTGCATGGTGCAGCCGAAGGCAGTGGAGACCGCGCCTTCGAGCTCGACGCCGGGATGCGGAAACTGGGCGCACTTGCGCACTTCCTCGACCATCTGCTCGGGGGTCATGCGCACGTTCGATTCGCTGTGCTGGCGGCTCGCCGAGACCGGGAAGGTCACCTTGTGCGCGCCGGCTTCGAGCGCGCGCTGAAAGCCTTTGAGGTTGGGCGCCAGCGCCACGACCTTGAGGCCGGGAATGGTGCGCGCGAAGGCGACCACCTCGGCGGTGTCGGCCATCGCCGGGATGAGCTTCGGCGGGACGAACGAGCCGACCTCGATTTCCTTGAGTCCGGCGTCGGCGAGTGCCCGGATCCAGGCCTTCTTCGCCGCCGTCGACATCAGGTGCTTGGCGTTCTGTAATCCGTCGCGCGGTCCGACCTCGCAGATGTGAACCTGGCTCATCGCTTCATTTTATTCTCGATTGCGGTCAGCGCGGCGCCGCAGGCAGCACCAGCAGCGGCAAAGGCGAGCATCGCCCACAGCGTGGCTTCCCAGCCGCCGAAGCGCGAGGCGATCCAAGCGATCGCGAGCGGCCCGAGGAACTGCCCGATGTTGGAGAACTGCAGCACCATGCCGTTGCCGGTGGCGATGTGCTGCGGCGAGCGCGCGTGCACCGGCAGGCCGGCGAAGATCGACGCAGGAATCACGCCGGTGGAGAGCGAGAACACCAGGACTAGCGCGTAGCGCCCCACCTCGGGAACGGCGGAGGACAGCATGCCGATCTCGCACAGCGCCGCGATCGCGGAGGCGCCGATGACGAGCACACCACGCGGCACGCGCCGCGAGAGCAGCCAGCCGCCGGTCAGATTTCCCGGCGCATTGACCAGCACCATCAGCGCGGTCGCGGCCGACGCCGCGGCGGTGGAAGCGCCGTGCTCGGCGAGGAAGGTCGGCAGCCAGACCATCACCGAAGTCCATTGCGCGACGTAGAACGCGAACAGCAGCGCCATGGCGATGTTTCCGCGCTGCGCCAGCGATTCGACGACCAGGCGCATGGAGCCCAGGCGGGAGAGCGCTGTCTCGGGCACGGTGCGCGCGAATACGACGGCAGCAAGTACAGCGGCGGCAGCGAGTGCGAGCCATAGCGCGCGCCAGCTCCACGCGGCGATGAAGAGAGGTGCCGCAAGCAGCGCGATGGTTCCGCCGGTCGGCATATAGGCGCTCCAGATGCCGAGCGCCTTTGCGCGGTCGCGCGCATTTGCGGCCATGGCGCTCATCAACGCTGGCGCCGGGACGGCGAAGAGAATGAAGCCGACGCCTTCGAGGAAGCGCGACGCGAGCAGCGGCCGAAAGTCGTGGACCAGCGCGCCGAGGACGCCGCCAAGCGCCATGCAGCCGAGGCCGGCGAGGGCTAGGCGCTTGCGCCCGTAGCGATCGCCGAGCATGCCGGCAGCGATGCCCACCAGCATGCCGAGCACGTTGAAGGTGGTGACGATGAAGGTCGACTCGACGAGCGACAGGCCGAGCTCGGCGCGCAGCTGCGGCAGCGCCGGCGGCACCTTCGTCATGTAGGCGCCGGCAATCAGGCCGCCGGCGAACACGGCCCAGACGCCGCGCCAATTGGTCAAGCTGCGGTAACCGGAAGCTTCAGCTCAACGATTTTCTTGGACCACTCGGCAGGACCGGTGTTGTGCACCGAGGTGCCGTTCGCGTCGACCGCCACGGTGACCGGCATGTCGCGCACCTCGAACTCGTAGATCGCTTCCATGCCGAGGTCGGCAAAGGCGAGCACGCGCGATTTGCGGATCGCCTTCGCCACCAGATAGGCGGCGCCGCCGACCGCCATGAGATAGGCCGCCTTGTGCTTGCGGATCGACTCGATCGCCACGGGTCCACGCTCGGCCTTGCCGATCATCGCGACGAGGCCGGTCTTCGCCAGCATCATCTCGGTGAATTTGTCCATGCGCGTCGAAGTCGTGGGGCCGGCCGGGCCGACGACCTCATCGCGCACCGGATCCACCGGCCCCACGTAGTAGATCACCCGGTTGCTGAAATCGACCGGCAGTTTCTCGCCGCGCGCGAGCATGTCCTGGATGCGCTTGTGAGCCGCATCTCTCCCGGTCAAGAGTTTCCCAGACAAGAGCAGGCGCTCACCGGCCTTCCACGTCGCGATTTCGGCTTTGGTAAGCCGGTCGAGGTCAACACGGCGCGCCTTTGCATCGGGGCTCCATGTCACGGCAGGCCAGTCGCTGAGCTGCGGCGCCTCGAATTCCGCCGGTCCCGAGCCGTCGAGCACGAAATGCGCGTGCCGCGTCGCCGCGCAATTGGGAATCATCGCGACCGGGCGGTTGGCGGCGTGCGCGGGATAGGTGCGGATCTTCACGTCGAGCACGGTGGACA
>VBCP01000156.1 GCA_005888925.1 Betaproteobacteria bacterium
TGGTGCATCCTCGGAATATCAAAAAAAACAGCACGGCCCAGGCTGGCGATGCGCTCGTGCTGGGCAAGCCGCTCGGCATCGGCATCCTTTCGGCGGCGCTGAAGAAGGGCAAGCTCTCGGGCGCGGGCTATGCCGAGATGCTGAAGTGGACGACGCAACTCAACACGCCGGGCCAGGCGCTCGCCGACATGCCGAGCGTGCACGCGCTCACGGATGTGACCGGGTTCGGCCTCGCCGGGCACCTGCTCGAGATGTGCCGCGGCGCGGGTCTGGGTGCCGAAGTGAGCTTCGATGCGCTGCCGGTGATCGCCGAGGCGCTCGACTGGGTGAAGCAGGGCGTCGCCACCGGCGCGTCGGAGCGCAACTGGCAGGGCTACGGCCACGAGGTCGACCTGCCGGCCGGTTTTGCGGACTGGAAGCGCAAGCTCATCACCGATCCGCAGACCAGCGGCGGTTTGCTCGTCGCCTGTTCGCGCGACGCGGTTCCTGCGGTGCTTAAACTGTTCGACAGCGAAGCCCGGGAGATCGGCCGCTTCGCCGCCGGCGCGCCGCGACTGCGGGTTACCTGAGCAGCGGTCGCAGCGCCTGCCAGACGCGCTCGAGGATCAGCGGCTGCGCCTGCTCGTTCGGATGGATGCGATCGGGCTGAAAGTACTCGGGCTTCTCGGCGAAGCCTTCGAGCAGAAACGGCAGCAGCGCGACCTTGTAGCGCTTGCCGACCTCCGCAAATGCGCTCTCGAAGCCGCGGGTGTAGTCCTGGCCGTAGTTCGGCGGCAGCTTCATGCCGACGAGCAGCACGCGCGCGCCGCTCTTCCTGGCGCGCTCGATTATCGTCCCAAGGTTCGCCTTCATCTGGCCGAGCGGCAGCCCGCGCAGGCCGTCGTTCGCGCCGAGCTCGACGATCACCACCGCGGGACGGTGGCGCGCGAGCGCGGCGTCGATGCGCGCGAGGCCGCCGGCGCTGGTCTCCCCCGAGATGCTCGCGTTGGCGACGCTATAATCCGGCCGCTCTTGCTTCAGCTTTTCCGCGAGCAGCGCGACCCAGCCGCGCGATTGCGCGATGCCGTACGCGGCTGACAGGCTGTCGCCGAACACCAGGATGGATTTCTCCGCCGCCGCCGCATCTTGCACAAGCGCGAGCGCCCAGAGCATGCCCGACAACAAACCCGTGGTGATCGCGAAGCGCATAGGCAAGGCCGTGAAGAGCGGTGCGGGCGAGCTCGTCATTCTGCGCGACATCGACCTCGAGGTCACGCCGGGGTAGGCGGTCGCGGTGGTGGGCGCCTCGGGCTCCGGGAAGTCGACGCTGCTCGCGCTGCTCGCCGGGCTCGACACGCCGAGCAGCGGCACGGTCGAGCTCGATGGGCAGAATCTTTTTTTGCTCGATGAGGACAAGCGGGCCGAGCTGCGCGGCCGCATGCTCGGCTTCGTCTTCCAGTCCTTTCAGCTCCTGCCGGCGCTCGACGCGCTGGAGAACGTCATGCTGCCGCTCGAGCTCGCGCGCCACCCGGACGCCGAGGAGCTGGCGCAGCAGATGCTCACGCGCGTCGGCCTCGCCGAGCGGCTGCACCACTATCCGAAGCATCTTTCGGGCGGCGAGCAGCAGCGCGTGGCGCTCGCGCGGGCTTTCGTGGTGCGGCCGAAGCTGCTGCTCGCCGACGAGCCCACCGGCAGCCTGGATGCCGAGTCCGGCGCGGCGGTGATTGCCTTGCTTTTCGAGCTGAACCGCGAATACGGCACGACCTTGGTGCTGGTGACGCACGATGAAGCTCTCGCCGCGCGCTGCGCGCGGGTCGTGCGGCTGGTCGCCGGAAGGATCGCCAAATGAAAAGCGCGTGGCGCATGCTGGCGCGCGACTGGCGCGCAGGCGAGCTCGGCGTGCTCGCCGCGGCGCTGGTCATCGCGGTCGCCAGCGTCACGAGCGTCGGCTTCTTTGCCGACCGCGTGAGCCAGGCGCTCGAGCGCGACGCGCACCAGCTGCTCGGCGCCGACCTGGTGCTCGCCGCCGACCATCCGTGGAGCGCGCGCATCGTCGAGCGGCTGCACGGCGGCGGCGTGCAAAGCGCCGCGGCGCTGAATTTCGTCAGCATGGCGCTGCACGATGGCCAGAGCCAGCTCGCCGGCGTCAAGGCGGTGAGCGAGAACTATCCGCTGCGCGGGCGCCTGCGCATCGCGCCCGCACCGGGCGCGCCGGACGCGGCCGCCGAGCGCGGTCCGGCGGCCGGCACCGTGTGGCTGGAGGAGCGCCTGGTCAGCGCGCTGCAGGCGCCGGTCGGCTCGACGATCCGGCTGGGAAAGTCCGAGCTGCGCGTCGCCGCGGTGCTGACGCTCGAGCCCGAGCGCAGCGCGAACTTCTTCAACATCGCGCCGCGGCTGATGATGGACCTCGCCGACGTGCCCGCGACCGGACTGGTGCAGACCGGCAGCCGCATCTCGTACTACCTCTACGCCGCCGGTGAGCGCGAGGCGATTTCCACCTTGGCCAAGGACTTGGGGACCCTGCTGGGCCGCGGCGAGCGCATCGACACGCTCGAAAGCGGCCGCCCCGAGGTGCGCGCCTCGGTCGAGCGCGCGCGCCGCTTCCTCGCGCTCACGGCGCTGCTCGCCGCGGTGCTCGCCGGCGTGGCGATCGCGCTCGGCACGCGGCGCTTCGTCGAGCGCCACCTCGACGGCTGCGCGGTGCTGCGCTGCCTGGGCGCGACGCAGGCGCAGTTGCTGCGCCTGCATGCCGGCGAGTTCGCGCTGCTCGGATTCATCGCCTGCGCCATCGGCGCGCTCATCGGCTATGGCGCGCAGCTCGCCATCGGCGCGGCGCTCGCCGAGCTGATCCGCGCCGAGCTGCCGCCGCCGACGCCGTGGCCGGCGCTGCAGGGCTTCCTGGTGGGTCTCGTGCTGCTGCTCGGTTTCGCGCTGCCGCCGCTCATGCACCTCAAGAACGTGCCCGCGCTGCGCGTGATCCGCCGCGAGGCCGGCGCGCCAAAGCGCGGCGCGCTCGCCGCCTATGGCCTTGGCCTCGCGCTGCTCGCGGCGCTGCTCGTCTGGCAGTCGGGCGATGTCACGCTGGGCGCCTATGTGGTGGGCGGATTCGCCGCCGCCGTCCTGGTTTTCTTTGTCGCCGCCTGGGCTGCGCTCGGCGCGCTCAGCCGCCTGCGCATCGGCAACCGCGCGTTGCGCTACGGACTTGCCAACCTGCGCCGCCACGCGCGCGGCAACGCCGTGCAGGTCGCGAGCCTCGCGCTCGGCCTGACCGCGGTGCTGCTCCTCACCTTCACGCGCAATGACCTGGTCGACGCCTGGCGCCGCGCCGCGCCGCCCGACGCGCCCAACCGTTTCCTGCTGGGCGTGCAGCCCGATCAGCTGCAGCCGGTAAAGGACTTCCTGCGCTCGCACGCGCTCGGGGAGCCCGAGCTCTACCCGATGGTGCGCGGGCGCCTGGTCGCGGTGAACCGGCAGCGGGTGAACGAAGCGGACTACAGCGAGGAGCGGGCGCGGCGCCTGGTCGAGCGGGAGTTCAACCTTTCGTACATGGACGCGCCGCCGGCGCACAACGCCATTTCGGCGGGAAGCTGGAGCGGCGACGGCCTCTCGGTGGAGGAGGGCATCGCGCAGCGCCTGGGCTGGAAGCTCGGCGACGAGCTGGTGTTCAGCGTCGGCGGCGAGACCTTCAGCGGGCGCATCACCTCGCTGCGGCACCTGCGCTGGGACTCGATGAAGGTCAACTTCTTCGTCATCGCTCCGCCAAAGCTGCTGGAGAAGTTCGCGACGAGCTACATCAGCGCCTTCCGCGTCGAGCCCGGGCGCGAGGCGGCGCTCAATGAGCTCGCGCTCCAGTTTCCGAACCTGACGCTGGTCGATATCGGCGCCGCGCTGCGCCAGGCCCAGGGCGTGATCGACCAGCTGATCGCCGCGGTGCAGTTCATCTTCGTCTTCGCGCTCGGCGCGGGCCTGCTCGTGCTCTATTCGGCGCTCGTCGCCACCGAGGACGAGCGGCGGCGCGAAGCCGCCGTGATGCGCGTCTATGGCGCCTCGCGCGCGCAGGTCGCGGGCGCGCAGCGCGTCGAGTTCCTCGCGATGGGCCTCGCCGCCGGAGTGCTCGCGACGCTCGGCGCCGCGGTCATCGGCCAGGTGCTCGCGCGCCGCGTGTTCGAGCTCGACCTGCCGCCGAGCGGCGCGCTCGCCATCGCCGGGCCGCTCGCGGGCCTCGCGCTGCTGTCGCTCAACGCCTGGCTCTCGTCGCGCAAAGTGCTGCGCGCCTCGCCGGCGCTCACGCTCAGGGAGTCGGTCTAGATTTCTGTGCGGCGCTAAAATGCGCCATGGAAGTCGCCGCGTTTCTTCTTCTCGGCCTGGCCATCGGCGCAGTCGCCGGCTGGTTCTTCAAATCGAATCGAGGCGCGGACAGCCAGCTCCAGGAAACGCGTCAGCAGCTCGCGCAGGTCAATCGGCAAAGGGACGCCGCGGTGGAGCAGCTGCGCGAGGAATCGAGCCGGCGCGGTTCCTT
>VBCP01000157.1 GCA_005888925.1 Betaproteobacteria bacterium
CCGCGCGCGCCTTCGAGACGGCCCGGCCGCTCGCCTTACCGAATCTCGGTAAATTGCGCTAGCGGCAGCGCAGGTTGCCCGCGGTCAGGTCGATGGCCTGGGTGCAGTCCTGCTCGTTGATCTTGCGATGGGCCTCCATCGGCGGCAAAGGCCCCGAATAGCTCGCACCCGGCGTCTGCAGGTAGCTGCTCGACGAAGCCGCCGCCGGCGGCGCTGCCTGCTCCGGCATCTTGGCGGTGTTGGCCGCGGGCTGCGTGGCAGGCTTGCGGCTCGCGCAGCCGACGAGCGCGATGGCCAGCACGAGAACAACGACACAGCGGTAAGCCATGGTTCGTCTCCTTTGCTTTCTTGTTGCTGCCGTCCATTCTATGCTTCCGTATGTTTCGCGCTCTCGTAGCCCTGGCCCTCCTCGCTCTGACCACCCCGGCACACGCCCTGTGCCTCTTCGCGCGCGATGCGAAGCCCACGGACTGGTACGACTGGGCAACCGTGCTGGTCGCCGCCGACGTCACCGCCGTCGAGCTGAAAGGCCGCGTCGACATCGTGTCGCTGCGCGTGATCGAGACCTTCAAAGGCCCCGTCGGCGTCGACACCGTGACGCTCCAGATGCCGAACAATCTCTGGGAAGCGTGCAAGCTGGAGCGCCCGGCGGTCGGCGAGCGCGTGCTGGGCGCGCTCAACGCCAACAACGACGCGCTGACGGTGCCGCTTGCCGCGAGCTATGGGGACCGGCTGCGCGCCGCGCGACCCGGGCCGGCGATTCCCATTGCCAGCGAGAACATCAAGCCTGCACCCGCGCCGGTTGCCGCGAGCCCCACCGCTCCGATAGCGATGCGATGCGTCGAGTCGCCGGTCTATGGCGCCACGGTAAAAGTCGAAAGCTGCGAGCAAGCCGCAGGCGCGCTGTTCCTGCGCGGCGAGGTGCTGCGTCTCGCGAGAGAGAACTCGATTCCCGACGTTCCCGGGCTGCCGGTTCCGGCAGCGGGCCAGCGCTATCTCTTCTTCAAGTCAGGCGGACAGTGCCAGGACTTCGGCGGCAAGAACGCATCGCTCACCGGCCGTCTTTCGCATCCGTGCTGCGACTCGAACCAGGCCTATTGCTCGCGCAGGACCGACTTTCTGGTCGACGACGGTTCTACGCCGCGGTCAGCTCCAGCGCCCACGTCGAAATGACCTTGTCCTCTTCCATCATCGCGCCGCGCACGCTGTAGCGACTCTGGTCGCGCTGCTGCAGGCATTCGAAGCCGTGGTAGCGCCCGGTCGGGCTCGAGTAGAACGAGAGGATCGAGTCGCCGGCGAGCACGAAGCGCCCGCGCAGCGTGCCGAGCACCGGGTTGCTGGAAGTCCAGTGCGTCGAGCGCGCGCCGGCGCGCATCGGCTCGATCTCGTAGCGGTTGTGCTGCAGCGCCGGGCGGTTGCCGCGCACGCGCAGCACGCCCTCGAAATGCCATTTACTTTCCTCGTGCCGGATGCTGGTCTCGCCAGACACCGGCGCGGGCTGGCCGCTCGCGTCGCGGTACTCGCCCTCGGCGCGCCAGCTCCCCGGCCGGAAGAGGAAGGAGTGATCTATCCGTGCACCTTCACACTGTCCTGGGGCGTCTGCGCGCGCTCGTCCATCGTGTAGTCGCGCAGCACCTGCGCGATGCGCAGGCGATAGGACGCGAAGATGCCGCCGCGCCCCTTCTTCTGCGCCTCGCGGTGCTTCTGCAGGTTGCGCCACTTGCGCACGCATTCCTCGTCGCGCCAGAACTGCAGCGAGACGAACTTGCCCTTGTTGGAGATGCTTTCGAAGCGCTCGAGCGAGATGAAGCCCTCGGCCTCGGCGAGGTCGGCGCGCAGCGTGTCGACCAGCGCCATGTAATCGGGGAAGCGGCCTTCGGCGGGCGTGAACTCGAAGATGACGGCGATCATGGCCCTATGGTTTTTTTCCCTCGTAGGCATTGTGCAGCAGTTCCAGCACCGGCTGGTACTCGACCTTGCGCGGATTGGGATACGGCGCCTGGACCGCGATGCGCGCCGCGCGCTCGAGATCGGCTTGCTTCATGCCGATGTCGGCGAGCTTCATCGGCAGGCCGAGCCGCTGCTCGAGCTCCCAGATGCCGCTCGGCGCATCCTCAACATGCATGGCGCGCGCGATGCGGCGCAGCGCCTCGCCGGCGACGCTGTTGTAGCGCAAGGCGTGCGGCAGCACGACGGCGTGCGTCTCGGCGTGCGGCAGGCCGAAGCCGCCCAGCACGTGGCAGAGCTTGTGGTGCAGGCCGTTGCCCGTCGTCGCGATCGTCAAACCCGCGAGCCACGCGCCATAAAGAGCAGAGGTGCGCGCCTCCAGGTCGCGCGGCGCCTGCACGACGAGCGGCAGCGCAGTGGCGAGCGCGCGGATACCCTCCTCCGCCATCAGCGAGACGATCGGATTGCCGTCGTGCGCATAGAGCGCTTCGGCGCAATGCGCGATCGCGTTCATCCCGCTCGCGGCGGAGACGCGCGCCGGCAGGTCGAGCGTGAGCTGTGGGTCGTAGATCACCGCCTTCGGCAGCACGCGCGCGTCGCGGCCGGTCTTCTTCGCGCCACCCTCGGAGATGCCCCAGATGGTGGTCATCTCCGAGCCCGAGTACGTGGTCGGCACGGCGACCACGGGCAACGATGAGGTGAGCGCGATCGCCTTGCCGAAGCCGATGGTCGAGCCGCCGCCGACGGCGATGCAGCAATCCGCGCCGACCGATTTCGCCATCGTGCGCGCCGCTTCCAGACCCTGCGCGACCGAGCGCACCATCTCCGCGCGTCCCGGCGTCGAGATGAGCAGCGCCCGCTTGGCGCCGAGCCGCTCGACTTCGGCGGCGAGCTGCGAGACCGCGCCGGCGCCGAACACCACGCGCGCCGCCATGGCAACATAGGTGAACCTCTCCATGACTAATGCTAACCCGCTCGCGCTGATCGTCGGAGCCGGCGGCGGCCTCTCCGCCTCGCTCGCGCGCAAATGCGCCGCGGCGGAAATGCGCGTAGCGCTTGCCGCACGGCATGTCGGCAAGCTGGATGCCCTGGTCGCCGAGACGCACGGCCGTGCATTCGCCTGCGACGCGACGGACCTGGTGCAGGTGGAAGCCCTGTTCGACGCGATCGATACGCCCGACCTCGTCGTCTACAACCCGAGCTACCGCGTGCGCGGTCCCTTCCTCGGGCTCGATCGCGAGGAAGTGCGCAAGACGCTTATGGTCACGGCCTACGGCGGCTTCCTCGTCGCGCAAGCCGCGCTGAAACGCATGCTCGAGCGCGGCCGCGGCAGCCTGTTCTTCACCGGTGCCTCGGCGAGCGTCAAGGGCTACGCCGAATCCGCGCCGTTCGCGATGGGCAAGTTCGCGCTGCGCGGCATGGCGCAGAGCCTCGCGCGCGAGTTCGGGCCGAAGAACATCCACGTCGCGCACTTCGTCATCGATGGCGGCATCCGGCGTCCCGATGGTGATCCGCGCGCAGCCGCGCGCGGCGCAGACGGCATGCTCGAACCGGACGCGATCGCTGAGACTTATATGAGCGTGTACCGCCAGCACCGCTCGGCGTGGAGCTTCGAGGTGGACCTGCGCCCTTGGGTCGAGAAGTTCTGATGCACGAGGTCGCGATTCGCAAGGAGATCATCGAGCGCGTGCTGGCGCGACGCGGGCGCCTGCATCTCTTCGATCGCCTGGACGCGAAGCGCACCGCCCTATTGGTCATCGACATGCAGAACGCCTTCGTCGCGCCGGGCGCGCCGATCGAGGTGCCCGGCGCGCGCGACATCGTCCCCGGCGAGAATTCGGGCGACTGGACGAATTTTTTTGACGTTTTCGTAAGACCAGAAAACCGCGCGCGCGCCGCGCAAGCGCTCTCGGCCGGCAGCGAGCCGCAGAAACTGTGGGCCGAGCTGAGCGTCGCCCCGGGCGATCTGAAGGTCGCGAAGAACCGTTACAGCGCCCTCATCGCCGGCGCCTCGAATCTCGGCACGCTGCTCAAGCAGCGCGGCATCGACACGCTGCTCATCGCCGGCACCAAGACCAACGTCTGCTGCGAATGCACCGCGCGCGACGCGATGATGCTCGACTACAAGGTGGTGCTGCTCTGCGACTGCACCGCGGCGCTCTCCGACGAGGAGCATCTCGCGACGCTCGAGAACGTGATCCAGCAGTTCGGCGACGTGATGACCGCCGACGATGCGCTGGCCCTTCTCACATGAGCAAAAGAGAGATCCAGAGCGACAGGATCCGCCAGCCCTCGGGGCACTTCTCCCACGCGATCGCCATCGAAGCGAAAGGCAAGCTGGTGTTCATCTCCGGCATGACCTCGCGGCGCGCCGATGGCACGATCGCCGGCGTCGGCGACATCGAGGCGCAGACGCGCCAGGTGTGCGAGAACTTGAAGGCCGCGGTCGAGGCCGCGGGCGGCACGATGGACGACATCTGCCGCGTCGACGTCTACGTGCGCAACATGGAACATTTCGACAAGATCCATAAGGTGAGGCGCGAGTACTTCAAGGTGCCGGCGCCCGCCTCGACCATGGTCGAGGTCACCAAGATGACCTCGCCCGACTACCTGATCGAGATCAGCGCGATCGCGCTCATTCCCTGACGGAATAATTACGGACGTTGTCCGGAATTCATGCGGCGCGCGAGCTCTGCGCTCCACTGCTCGACCGGCTTGAAGCCGGGCTGCTTCTTGGCCTCGGCCTCGGCCCACGCCCAGAGCTGCTCGTCGTCCATCTTCATGTCCATCGGGATGCGCAGCGGCTGCTTCACGTACCAGGGCGTGTCGACGAAGAGCTCGAGGCGGTTGCCCTCGGGGTCGTGGAAGTACACGGAGAGTGCGTTGCCGTGCGACACCGGATGGAGCTCCTTCACGTTCTCGTCGACCACCCGGCGGTACATCTCGCGCAGGCCGCTGAATTCCGCCATGCGAAATGAGATCTGGTTGATCGGGTTGAAGGGCAGCCGGTCGGGCTTGCCGGTGGCGAGCACGATCTGGTGGTGCTCCTTCGGGTCGCGGGAGAGGAACACGAACTGCAGTCTGCCGCGCTGTGTTTCGAGCTCCCCAGTGTCGGTGACGGTAAAACCGAGCACGCGTGTGTAAAAATCCCTCATTCGCGCGAGATCGGCGACGAACATCCCCATGTGGCTGAAAGAGAACGCTGGAGTGGACATTTATGAAACTCGCTACGTTTAAGACTGCGCAGGGCACGAGCTACGGCATCGTCACCGGCAAGGGCATTGTCGACCTGAAACGCTACATCGGCAACCGCTTCGCCGACCTCAAGGCGCTGATCGGCGGCAACGCCTTCGCCGAGGCGGCGAAGCATCTGTCCGAGGCGCCGGATTACGGCGAAGCCGACGTCACGTGGCTGCCGGTGATCCCGAACCCGGACAAGATCGTCTGCGTCGGCCTCAACTATCAGGACCACGTCGTCGAGACCGGCCGCGACAACACCGAGCAGCCGGCGATCTTCCTGCGCGTGGCCGAGTCGCAGGTCGGCCACAAGCAGCCGATCATCCGTCCGCGCGAATCCAAGAACCTGGACTACGAGGCCGAGATCGCGGTGATCATCGGCAAAGCCGGCCGCCGCATCTCGCAGAAGGACGCCTGGGGGCACATCGCCGGCTACAGCTGCTACAACGAGGGCTCGGTGCGCGACTGGCAGCGCCACACGGTGCAGTGGACCGCGGGCAAGAACTTCGCGCACACCGGCGCCTTCGGGCCGTGGATGGTGACGGCGGACGAGATTCCACCCAACACGCGCCTGACGCTGTCGTGCCGCCTGAACGGCGAGCGCATGCAGCACGCCACCACCGAGCAGATGATCTTCAAGATCCCGAAGATCATCGAGTACGTCTCGAGCTGGACCACGCTGCAGCCGGGCGACGTGCTCGTCACCGGCACGCCCGGCGGCGTCGGCGCGCGGCGCAACCCGCCGATCTGGATGAAGCCCGGCGACAAGGTCGAGATCGAGATCGACAAGGTCGGCATCCTCGAGAACTCCATCGCCGACGGCTAATTGGGGACGGACCCTATTTTTCGCAAATGCACCGTCTTCTCAAATGAGAAAAATGGGGTCCGTCCCCATTTAAGCCATGGATAAGGACAGCATCCGCAAGCTGGAGGACCAGCGCTACGCCGCGATGTGCGCAGGCGACGCGCAAACACTCGACAAGCTGCTCGCCGATACGCTGGTCTATACGCACTCCTACGGCGGCGCCGACAGCAAGGCGAACTACCTCGACGGTATCCGCGCGAAAAAGTGGCAGTACCGCAAGATCGAGCGACCCAAGGAGAACATCCAGGTGCACGGGGACTGCGCGGTCGTCACGGGGCAAGTGAGGATCGAGCTCTTGTCGGACGGCAAGCCGAAGACGCTGAACAGCGCCTACACCAACGTCTGGATCAAAGGCCCGAAGGGCTGGCAGATGGTCGCGTGGCAGTCCACTCCGCTGCCGGCGTGAGAATTAAATGGGGACTGTCCCTATTTTTACTGGCGCTCGCGCTGCCCGCATGGGCGCAGAGCTATCCTGATCGCCCGCTCCGCTTCTACGTCGGCTTCCCACCCGGCGGCAGCACCGATCTCGTCAGCCGCTATCTCGGCCAGAAGCTCTCGGAGCGGCTGAAACAGCCGGTGGTGGTCGAGCAGAAGACCGGCGCGACCGGCCTGCTCGCGAATGACACGGTGGCAAAGGCGCCGCCCGACGGCTTGACGATGGTGCTCCTCACCGGCGGCCATCCCGGAACCGCCGCCGTGATGAAGAAGCTGCCTTACGATCCGGTGCGCGACTTCGGCATGGTGAGCGTGGTCATCGAGTACCCGATGACGGTGTCGGTGGCGCCCGAGTCGCCGATCAAATCATTTCCTGATCTGATCGCCCGCGCCAAGGCGCAGCCGGGCCGCATTAGCTATTCCTCGGCGGGTCCGGGCAGCCTGCATCACCTCCTCGGCGAGTGGATGAACATCGAGGCGGGCACCACGATGCTGCACGTGCCGTTCAAGGGCGCAGCGCCAGCCTTCACCGAGCTCCTCGGCGGGCGCATCGATGTCCTGATCGAGACCGCGACGTTTGCATTTCCTCTAATTAAAAGTGCAAGGCTGCGGCCGCTCGCGCTCTCCTCCGCCGGCCGCTACCCGCTGATGCCGGAGGTGCCGACGGTGGGCGAGACGCTGAAGGGCGTCGAGTTCAGCTCCTGGCTTGGCCTCGCCACAAGCCCGGGCACGCCGCGCCCGATCGTCGAGCTCCTGAACCGCGAGACGCGCGCCGTGCTCGCCGAGGACGAAACGCGGCAGCGCTTCGCTGGCTTCGGCGGCGTCCCGGCGCCCTCCTCGCCCGGCGAGATGGCCGAGCGCGTCGACCGCGAAATCGCGCGCTGGAAGCGCGTCGTGCAGACGCGCGGCATCGAGCAGCAATGAGCCCGGTCATCGACGTCCACACGCACATGCTCACCAAGGAATGGCTCGCGCTCCTCGAGCAGCATGGCGGGCCGCATTACTCGCTGAAGGAAGTGAAGGGCGGGCTGAAGGCGATCCACCTCGACGGCGCGCCGTTCATGACGCCGGTGCCGAACATGTTCGACTGGGAGGCGCGCATCGCGAACATGGACAAGGCGCGCGTCGACATCGCGGTCACGTCGCTCACTTGCCCGAACGCCTTCTGGGGCAGCGCCGAGGTGAGCCTGAAGGCGGCGCGCGTGATGAACGACGACATGGCGCGCGCGCAGAAAACCTGGCCCGATCGCATCCGCTGGTTCGCCTCCCTGCCCTGGCAGCACGAGAAACTGGCATTGCAAGAGCTTTCCCGATCGTGTGCCGCGGGCGCCGTCGGCGTCATGGTGCTCGCGAACATCGGCGGCAAGGCGCTCACCGATGCCACCTTCGCCAATATCTGGAAGGAAATCGACCGGCGCGCGCTACCGGTGCTGGTGCACCCGACGGCCCCGCCGGGAAGCCGCGAACTCGGCCTGCACGAGTTCCAGCTCACCGCGCCGATCGGCTTCACCTTCGACACTTCGCTCGCGGTGGCGCGCTGCATCTACGACGGATTCCTCGACCGCTATCCCAGCCTCAGGCTGATCGCCGCGCACGGCGGCGGCGCACTGCCCTACCTCATCGGGCGGCTCGACATCTGCTGGGAGAACATCCCGGCGGCGCGCGCCAAGACCACGGAGCCGCCGCGCAACTACATGCGGCGAATCTACGTCGACAGCGTGGTGTTCCGCCAGGACGTGCTTGACATGTGTGTCTCGGTGTGCGGCGCCGACAACGTGCTCTACGGCTCCGACTATCCGCACACCATCGGCGACATGCCGGGGTGCCTCACGCGCGTCGACGCGCTGCCCGCCCAGACCCGGGACAAGGTGCGCGGCGCCAACGCGCAGCGCATCTTCCGGCTTTGACGAATCTGCCCGCCGGGGTCGGTTCGCGCTTCGTCGAGGGCGTCAACGGCTTGCGCATGCACGTCCTCGAGGCGGGCGAGCAAGACCGCCCCGCGGTGCTCCTGCTGCATGGCTTCCCCGAGCTCGCCTATAGCTGGCGCAAGCTGATGCCGGCGCTCGCCGAGGCCGGCTTCCACGTCATCGCGCCCGACCAGCGCGGCTATGGCGAGACCACCGGCTGGGACGGCCGCTACGACGGCGACCTCGACTCCTTCCGGATTCCCAACTATGTGGAGGATGCGGTCCAGCTTCTGGCGAAGCTGAATATCTCAAACGCCCACGTCGTCGGCCATGACTTCGGCGCCCCCGTGGCGGCGTACTGCGCGCTCACGCGGCCGGACCTCTTCCGCTCCGTGGTGCTGATGAGCGGACCCTACGGCGGGGTGTCGATGGGTGCGCGCGATCCGCGTATCCACGACCTGCTCGCCGCGCTTGGGCGCAAGCATTACCAGTGGTACTACGCCGGACGCGAAGCCGACGCGAACATGCGCCACTGTCCCCAGGGCGTGCATGCATTCCTGCGCGCCTACTACCACTACAAGAGCGCCGACTGGAAGGGCAACAAGCCGTTCCCGCTCAAGGGCTGGATCGCTGCCGAGCTCGTGAAGATGCCGACGTACTACATCATGGAGCTCGACAAGGGCATGGCCGAGACCGTGGCGCCCTACCTGCCCTCGCGCGAGGCCGGATGGCTCACCGACCAGGAGCTCGGCGTGTACGCGAGGGCGTTTGAGCGCAACGGCTTCCAGGGCGGCCTGCAGTGGTATCGCTGCACCACGAGCCCGCACTATTCGGGAGAGCTCGCCGCGGCCCTCGGCGCAAGGACCATCGACATTCCATCCATGTTCATCGCCGGCGCCGCCGACTGGGGCGTCTACCAGAAGCCCGGCGAGCTCGAGCGCATGCAGACGAGCGTCTGCACCGACTTTCGCGGCTGCCACCTCGTGGCGGGGGCGGGACACTGGGTGCAGCAGGAGCAGCCCGACGCGGTGGCGCGCCTACTGGCGCAGTTTCTGCCGAACTAGAATCGCGGCGTGAACAAGCTCGCGGCCTCGGTCTACGAGAAGCTGAAGTCCGACATCTTCGAGTTTCGCCTCCTGCCGGGCGCGCGCTTCTCGGAGAACGAGGTGGCGCGCCGCGCGCGGGTGTCGCGCACGCCGGTGCGCGAGGCGTTGTTCCGCCTCGAGCGCGAGGGCTACCTCGAGGTGCACGCGAAAAGCGGCTGGAGCGTGCGCACGCTCGATTTCGAGCTGCTCGACAATCTGTACGACCTGCGCGTGGTGCTCGAGTCGGCTGCCGTGCGCAAGATCTGCCAGGGCGATCCGCGCCGCGCGCTCGCCGGGCTGGAGAAGGTCTGGCTGGTGAGTCCGCGCCAGCGCCTTACCGACGGCGCGCGCGTGGCTCGCCTGGACGAGGAGTTCCACCGCGCGCTGGTGGAGGCGGCGGGCAACCCCGAGCTCGCGCGCATCCACCACGGCATCACCGAGCGCATCCGCATCGTGCGGCGCCTCGATTTCACCCACGCCGAGCGCGTGATCTATACCTATGTCGAGCACGCGCAGATCCTGCGCGCCATC
>VBCP01000153.1:0-5920 GCA_005888925.1 Betaproteobacteria bacterium
GGCATCCCCGCCCCGGAGACGCGCCTGGTGCTGGCGCGGGCGCTGCAGGACCTGAATCGCCTCGACGAGGCCGAGCGCATGTTCGAGGAAGCGCTCGCGCTTCGGCCCAATTATCCGGAGGCGCACCGCGACCTCGCGCAGCTGCGCTGGATGCGCAGCGGGCGCCGGGAAACCGCGCTGCGCGCGCTCGAGGCGACGCTCGCCAGGCTGCCGCACGAAATTCACTTGCACCTCACCCGATCGGTCGCGCTTGAATTCATGGGCGAGCTGTCCGATGCATTCGCTTCGGCGCAAGCGGGCCTCGCGTGGCAGCCCGACGATGTTCAGTTGCTGCGACAGGCATCGCATCTCTGCGCCGAATTGGGCGAGGGCGCCCGGGCGGTCGCCTTTGCGCAGCGCGCCGCGGGCGCGGCGCCCGGCGTGCCGGCGGTACAGATCACGCTATGCGAGGCGCTGCTCGCCTCGGGAGCCATCGCGCAGGCGGAGTCGGTCGCCGCGCGCCTTGGCGCCACCGCCCCGCTCGATCAGCATGCGATCGCGCTGCGGGCGACCGCCTGGCGGCTGCTGGGCGACGCGCGCTACGCTGCCTTGTACGACTATGCGACGCTCACTTGCGCCGAGACGATCGACGCGCCGCTCGAAGAGTTGGCGGCGGACCTCCAGGCGCTGCATCGCTACAGCGCGCATCCCTTCCAGCAATCGGTGCGCGGCGGCGGGCAGCTGCCGCTCAATGCAAAGGAGATGGCCCGGCCTTCGATCCGCGCTCTCTTCCAGCGGTTCGACGACGTCGTGCTGCGGCACCTGGCACGCGTCGGCAGCGGCGCCGATCCGTTCCGCTCGAGGAACACCGGGCGCTTCGCTCGGGCCGGGGCGTGGAGCGTGCGTCTTTCATCGGGCGGCTATCACACCGATCACGTCCATCAGCGCGGCTGGCTTTCGTCGGCGTTTTATGTCGCCGTGCCGCCGGTGATGCAGCCGGAGGCGACGCACGCCGGCTGGCTGCGACTGGGCAGACCAGGCATCAAGACTGAACCGCGCCTCGCGCCGGATTTCCACGTCAAGCCCGAGCCGGGAAAGCTGGTGCTGTTTCCGTCCTACATGTGGCACGGCGTGGAGCCGTTCGAAAGCGATCAGCCTCGGCTCACCGTCGCCTTCGACGCCTTGCCCGCGTGACGCGAAGCTGGCTATACTCCGCGTCCCGATGAACCGCTACGCCAAAACCATTGCTTCTCGCTCTCCAATGCGCGGCGCGGATCGTCGTTCTCCCGTCGTGCCGCTGAGCGGCAAAGACTGACCGTCGGGCCGATCGCCCGCCGGAATTTCGAGGCGGGACGAGAAGGCCAAAAGCTTTGACTCTTCCCGCTTCGCGCAACGCGCGACGCGCAGCCGCGCATGGGAAAGAAGAAGAGATGCTCACCGGACTGTGGCGCAACGCCGATTTCGTGCGGCTGTGGACCTCGCTCACCATCACGCACTTCGGCGGCCAGATCACCTTCCTCGCGCTGCCGCTGACGGCGGCGCTCTTGCTCGATGCCACGCCCTTCGAGATGGGCGTGCTCACCGCGCTCGAGTCGGTGCCCTTCGCGCTGTTCGGCCTGTTCGCCGGCGTGCTGGTGGACCGCGCGCCGAAGCTGCCGATCATCGTCTGGTCGGACATCGGCCGCGCGGCGGCACTGCTCGTCGTGCCGCTCGCCGCGTGGCTCGGGGTGCTGTCGATGGGCGTGCTCTACGTCGTGGGCTTCCTCATCGGCACCGGCGCGGTCATGGGATGGCCGGCCTACCAGGTGTTCATGACCGAGCGCGTCGGCCGCGAGCGCCTCGCCGAGGCGAACGCGAAGATCGGCATCAGCGACTCGGCCGCGCAGCTGATCGGGCCGGGACTCGCCGGCGCGCTGATCCAGTGGCTGACCGCGCCTTTTGCGATCCTGCTCGATGCGCTGTGCTTCTTTCTCTCGGCGTCGATCCTGCGCGGCATCCCGGCGGAGGCGAGCGACGCGCCGAAGCTGCGCGGGCGCAGCGTTGGCGCCGAGATCCGCGAGGGGCTCCTGGAGATCTGGCACAACACTACGCTGCGCGCGCTGACATGGGCGATCGCGGTCTGGCAGGTCTTCCGCCATGCCTATTTCGCGATCGTCGTGCTGTTCGCGGTGCGCGAGCTCGGCTTCTCGCCCGGGCATGTCGGCGCGCTATGGATGCTGGCAGGGCTGGGTACGCTGGCCGCGGCCGGCGCGGTGGAACCGCTCAACCGACGCTTCGGCTTCGGGCCGACGCTGCTCGCCGGCTTGCTCGGCACCGGTTTCGCGTGGCTGCTGGTCGGCGCGGCCAGCGGCAGCCCGAGCACCGCTTCGGTGATCTTCGGCCTCGGGCTCGCCGCGCTCGATTTCAGCGGCATGGTGTTTTTCATCAACTACCTGACGCTGCGCCAGGCGGCGGCGCCCGACGCGCTGCGCGGCCGGGTGATCGCGACCATGATCTGCCTGACGGTGGCGATCGCTCCGCTCGGCGGCCTCGCCGGCGGCTGGGTCGCCGAGCACCTGGGGCTGCGCGCCACGATGTTCTTCGCCGGCGGGGGCGCCATCGCCCTCGTGCTGCTCGCGGCGTGCGCCTCGCCGCTCCTGCGGCTGCGCTCGCTCGACGAAGCGCAGCCGCGGCGCGTCGAGAGCGTCGCCGAGGAGCTCGCCGGCTAGCGGCAGGCCTGCGCCAGCACCGTAGACGCAACTGCAACCGCAGGCGCGGCGGCGCTCGCCGGGTAGGCGTGGCTCGCCATTGCCCAAACGGTCGAGAACGTCGCGCTCAGCGCGATCGCGAAAGCTGCGAGCCGATGCCTGGTGTTGATCCCCATGCGCACTCCGTAACTGTCATATACGATATAGACAGTTACAGGCTAATGTGCCACGTGCGCGCAGCAAGCCCTACGCGGAAACCTTTCGCTGTCCGGGAGGCGAGCTGTGCCTGGACTTCTGCAATACCGGGCATGGCCTGCGCAACTCGACTCAGGCGGAGTGGCTGACCTCTTACGCGGAGCTCGTGTCCTGGCTCGATACTGCAGGCGCGATCAGTCGCAAGCAGGCCGCGGCTCTGCACGCGGCTGCGGAGCGCTCGACTGAATCTGCCAAGAGGGTGTGGAGCCGCGCCATCCGGCTGCGGGACGCGGTCGCGGACGTGCTGCTGGCGAAGACCGGGGGTCGCGCGCCGGCCGACGAGGATCTGCGCCTGATCGAGACGGAGTATGCGCGCACCGCACCCTGTGCGCGGCTCCTGCCGAGCGGCGAGGCCTTTCGCTGGTCGCTGGAGAAGGAAACCACCGAGCTCGATTCGGCGCTGCGCCCGGTGCTCGAGTCCACGATCTCGCTCATGACCTCCGAGCGCATGAAGCGCGTGCGCCGCTGCGGCAACTCGACCTGCTACTGGCTGTTCCTCGACGAGACCAAGAACTGCAGCCGCCGCTGGTGCGAGATGGCGAGCTGCGGCAACCTGATGAAGGTGCGCCGCCACCGCGAGCGGCACCGCGGCGCTGGCTAAGGGGCCTGCTACCAGTCGATGAGCTCGAAGCGCCGGTTGCCTTTCAGCCGGAACAGCTGGAAATCCCGTTGGTCGGCCGTCAGGATGCTGCGCGCGCCGGTTTCATTCGCCAGCCATACCAGAGCGGCGTCGGCAAAGTCGATATCCCGGTCGCTGTATTTACGCAACGTGATTTCGAGCTGCGCGTAAGCCTCGACGGGAGTTTCAAATACCGACATCGCTCCTTTGCGCAGCCAGGACAGAAGGCTTAGTTTCGAGGAAGGTGCGAGGAAAAAACACGTTTCGACGATGACCGCCGCCACCGTAGCGAGCGCATGTCGGTGATCGCGCAGGTAGGACCAGGCGGCGGCATGCGCTCGGTCCGAAGGGCGGTAAAGCGCGACTAGAAATGCGGTATCCGCTAGAACCGGCGTCACTTCGCGCGGCCGCGGAAATGCTCGCGCAGCAGCCGCTTGCTGTTGAGGGCGACATTCTCCTTGGCGCGCGTACCGCGGTGTTGCTCGAAAAACTCCCTACCGAGCTCGTAGGGCGACGGCTGCCCGGCGCTCGCCTCGAGCATGCGCTCGAGGGCCTGCTTGATGGCCTTGCTTTTGGACAGCTTGTGCGAAGCGCAGTACTCGGCGAGCTGCTGCTCGACACGCGGAGGAAGCCGGACGGAGTGGGGCATGTAACCAGTGTACTACAAACACCATCGAGATGTCATACACCGCTGCGCGGCTGCGGGCGACTCAGGACGTGCGGCCGAGGCGGATCACCCAGAGCCGCGCCAGCGCGGCCGCGCCGTCGGTGCCCTGCACCGTCTTGAACATCTCCAGCGCCTTCGCGTTCTGGCCGGCGAGGTGGTAGGCGTAGCCGAGCTGCAGCTTGGCGTGATCGGGACGCGTGAAGCCGGGTCCCTTCGTGCCCTGCAGCATCATGCTGAGCCCCTTCTCGGTGCGGCCGTGCAGCACGTAGTTGTAGCCATCGTTGAACAGCGTCTTGCCATCCTTGGCCGCGCCCTGCTTCTCGTCGGCGGCGATAGTCTTCTTGTCCTCGGCCAGGTTTTTCGCCGCCAGGTCCTTCAGGCGGCGATGGCGCTCGGCCTCGGCGCCGCTGCCGAGTACGCCCGCGGCATAGCCCTTGTCGATCACCTTCACCGCTTCGGCGGGGAAGCCCTCGATCAGCACCAGCTGCGCGAAGTCGAGATACTCCTGCGCCGAGCGCAGGGTCCCGGTCTCGAGCTTGAGCCGCGCCACGTCGATGGCCAGGCGCTCGTTGAATCCGGGCCGCGACATGACGGTCTGCAGCACGTTCAGCCAATAGTCCCGCTTCGGGTAGTAGGCGACGAGCTTCTCCATCGCGCGCCCGTACTGCAGCGAATCCTTCGCCTGGAGATGAGCATTCGCAAGTAACTGCAGCTGCTCCTCGGTCGGCGGCTTGCCGGCCGCTTCCTCCGCGTCGACATCCTGCGCGAGCTCGCGCGCCGCGGCGGCGAAATTGCCGGCGAGGTAGAGCGACTGCACGTAGATCGTGCGGATCGACTTGTCCGTGCCGCCCGCCTGGAAATAGCGGTTCGCCACCGTCACCGCCTTCGAGTATTCCTTCAGCGCGTAGTACTGCCCTGCCGCCGCCGCCAGCAGCTGCCGGCGGTCGGCCTCCGGAGCCGCGGAGGAGGCGGCCGCGCTCTCCAGCGCCGAGGCTGCGGTCGCGCTGTCGCCCGCTGCGGCGGCGGCCTGGCCGAGCACCCGCGTCACGAGATAGGTCTCGTAGGGCGTCTTGTCGGGAACCGCCTGCGCGGCGCGTGCCTGCGCCAGCGCTTCCTTGCCTCTTCGTTGCCTGAGCAGATCGATCGCCGCCTGCAACGGCTTGCCGACCTCCGGCCGCACGGTCGGGCCCTTGTCCTGCGCCGGCAACGGCGAGGCCAGGGCTACCAGCAGTAAAAAGAGGAAGGCGCGCATCTCAGCGGATGAACTGCTCGTAGCCGATGATCCCTATCTTGGTGAGTCCCAGGCGCTGCGCCGAGGCCATGACCATGGCGACGTTGCGGTACTTCACCAGCTTGTTCGGCTTCAGGTGGATCTCGGGCTGCTCCTGCAGCGCCGCGGCGTTGCGCATGCGCGCCTCGAGCTCGGGCCGTCCCGGCAGTATCTCGCCGTTCCAGATCAGCGTGCCGTCGAAGTCGATGTCGATGTTGACGACTTGGGGCGGCGTGGTCGGCGCCGGCGGCTTCGCGACCGGCATGTTGAGCTTTACCGCGTGGGTCTGGATCGGGATGGTGATGATGAGCATGATGAGCAGCACCAGCATCACGTCGATCAGCGGCGTGGTGTTGATGTCCACCATCACGTCCGCTTCCTTCGCCGAGCTGCCGACGGTCATTGCCATGTTGCCTCCTCAGCCTGCCTCTTAACCTGCCTCT